>NZ_JBDIAQ010000010.1:0-47759 GCF_039812505.1 Intrasporangium sp.
CCGCCCCCGCCGATTCGATGTATTCGCGCGGCCCCTGGACCTCGCGAATACATCGACTCAGGCTGTTGGGCGAGGTCCGGCACCGCCGTCAGGTCGATGTGCCCGAAGCGGCGGAACATCACCAGGATGACCGCCAGCGCGATGCTGATCTCGGCGGCGGCGATCGTGATGACGAACAGCGTCACGACCGGCCCGGCGGCCAGCGGTGCGTCCGGTCGGACCCCGGCGGTCACGAGCAGCAGGTTCGCCGCGTTGAGGATCAGCTCGACCCCGATCAGCACGAGGACCGCGTTGCGGCGGGCGATGACACCGTAGACGCCCAGCCCGGCCAGGACCGCGGCCAGCATGACGGGCCACTGCAGGTGGGTCACGACCGGGACCTCCGGTGCAGGACGACCCGCGAGACGGCGAAGGCGCCGACCAGCGCGACCAGCAGCAGCACGGAGAGCAGCTCGAACGGCCAGACCCAGGTGCCGAAGATCGCCGACGCGATCTGCGGCGTGGTCACGGCCGGGGTGTCGAGGTCGACCGCCTGCCCGGCGATCACGGGCAGGGTGGTCGCCGCCACCAGCGCCGTGGTGGCCGCCCCGAGCAGGGCCGCGACCGCCCGCTGCCAGACCGGCGCGTCGATGTCCGGCTGGGGACCGATGGGTGCGCGGGTCAGCATGAGCGCGAACAGGACGAGCACGACGATCGCCCCGACGTAGACGAGCAGCTGCACGATCCCCACCAGCTCCTGCCCGAGCACGATGTAGCAGCCGGCGAGCGAGCCGAGGCAGACCAGCAGCCACAGGGCGGCGTGCACGACGTGCCGGGTGGAGACGGCGAGCAGTCCGGACAGGGCGGTGATGACGCCGACGACGACGAAGACGATGTCCCGTGTCGTCACGCGTCATCTCCTGCGGGCGGGGTGGGAGGCGCCTGCGGCGGGTTCGATCGCGGCGGGCGGGGGGCACGCGGCGGGCGCGCGGCACCGCCGGCGCCGGCCTCCCCCCGGGCGGCACCGCCGCCGCCGGGCTCCGCCCCGGGCGCTCGGGGCGCCCGAGCGGGGCGGGCCGGCTTCGCGGCCGCGGTGACCTCGGCCGGGTCGGCGCTGCCGGGGTCCAGCGCGGGCGGGGCCGGGACGGTGGCCATCCACTGGCCGAGGCGCTGCTTCTCGTGCAGCAGGTCGTGGATGTCCAGCTCGGCATACTCGAACTCGGGGCTCCAGAACAGCGCGTCGAACGGGCACACCTCCACGCAGATGCCGCAGTACATGCACAGCGAGTAGTCGATGGCGAAACGGTCCAGCACGTTGCGCTGCCGGGCCCGCCCGCCCTCGGTGGCCGGCGGCAGCTCCTCCTTGTGCGAGTCGATGTAGATGCACCAGTCGGGGCACTCGCGCGCGCACAGCATGCACGAGGTGCAGTTCTCCTCGAGCAGCGCGATGACCCCCCGGCTGCGCGGCGGCAGCTCGGGGCGCACGTCGGGGTACTCCGCAGTGTGCGTGTGACGGGTCATCGTGCGCGCGGTGGTCGCCAGCCCCTGCACGATCCCGGGCAGTATGCCGCCCAGCCCGCTCCGCGCGCGCCCGCCGGCCCGCCCGACGCCCTTGGTCACCGTCGCAGGGCCGGCGTGCGACGGGGAGCGGTCGACCACGGGCCGTTCGAGGTCGCCCGGTCCCGGCTCGACGGGGCCAGGCTCGACGGGGCACGGCTCGACGGGGCCCGGCTTCTCGGCGCTGTCGGTCATCGCACCAGCACCACCCCGACGGCGGTGACCCCCAGCTGCAGCAGGGCGACCGGGACGAGCCAGAGCCAGGCGAGGCGCTGCAGCTGGTCCTCGCGCAGCCGCGGCCAGGACACCCGGAACCAGATGACGACGACGGCGACGAGCAGGCCCTTCAGCAGGGTCCAGACCCACCCGAGGACCGCCGACCACGGCCCGGCCCAGCCGCCGAGGAACAGCACGGCGAACAGCAGCGCCATGACGACGATCCCGGCGTACTCGGCCAGCAGGAAGAAGGCGAACCGCAGCCCGGTGTACTCGGTGTAGGGGCCGAAGACGATCTCGGAGTCGGCGACCGGCATGTCGAACGGGACGCGCTGCAGCTCGGCGAGCCCGGCGACGAAGAAGACGAGCGCACCGGGCAGCTGCCAGAGCAGCCACCACGGCGTCCAAGCCTGCGCGATCCCGACGAGCGAGAGCGTGCCGGCCGCGAGGGCGACCGAGGCGACGACCAGGACCATGGGCAGCTCGTAGGAGACGAGCTGGGCAGCGGCGCGCATCGCCCCGAGGAGGGAGTACTTGTTGGCCGAGGCCCAGCCGGCCATCAGGGTGCCGATGATGCCGACCCCGCTGACAGCCAGCACGAGCAGGGCGCTCGCCTCGACGTCCGCGCCGACCAGGTCGGGCGACAGCGGGACGAGTGCGAGCGCGACCAGGTAGGGCACCAGCGCGACCGCCGGGGCGAGCCGGAAGGCCGACCGGTCGGCGCGGGCCGGCACGACGTCCTCCTTCTGCACGAACTTGACCCCGTCGGCGACCAGCTGGGCCCAGCCGTGGAACCCGCCGGCGTACATCGGCCCCAGCCGGCCCTGCATGTGCGCCATGACCTTGTGCTCGGTCTGCCCCACCAGCAGGGGCAGCACGAGGAAGGCGGCGAGCACGGCGAGCGTGCGCAGCACGACCTCCAGCCAGGTCAGGCCGCTCATCGCGGGCCCCACTCCGGCGGCGGGACGCCCGGGGCCTGGACCCGGCGGCGGGCCGGCGACCCCTTGACCGCCTCGCCGTGCCCCTCCCCCGGCTCCTTGCCGCCGGGCCACGGTTTGCTCGCCCGGGCCGGCAGCACGAACGACTTGCGCAGCGGGGTCCCCTCGAACCCGTCCGGGAGCAGCAGCGGGCGCAACCCGAGACCGGTGCCGTCGTCGAACCCGGCGAAGTCGATGCCGAACATCTCGTGGGTCTCGCGCTCGTGCCAGGCGGCGCCGCGGAAGACCGGGGTGAGCGACGCGACCACCGCGCCGTCCGGGACGCGGGTGCGCAGCAGCACCGAGCTCAGCCGCTCCGGCGCGGAGACGTCCATCAGGTGCACGACGACGTCGAAGCCGGGCTCCTGCGCAGCGTCGGTCTCGTCGACCGCGGTCAGCCAGTCGAAGTACGAGAAGCCTTGGGCGGCATGCTCGCCCACGACGGCGGCCCACTCGTCGAGGGGGACGTCGGTGACCTCCGAGACCTTCACCGGGCAGCCTCCCCGGCCGTCCCGTGCCCGGCGCCGCGAAGGAGCGGGCGCGCGAGCTCGGCGGCGCTGGGAGTGCGGTGGGCGGCATACCTGCTGGCCAGGGCGGCCCCGGAGAGCGTCTCGCCGGCGATCTTCTCCTGCAGGCGGATGATCCCCTGCAGCAGCGCCTCCGGGCGCGGCGGGCAGCCCGGCACGTACACGTCGACCGGGATGATCTGGTCGACGCCCTTGGTGACGCAGTAGGAGTCCCAGTAGGGGCCGCCGGAGTTGGAGCAGGCCCCGAACGAGATGACGTACTTCGGCTCGGGCATCTGGTCGTAGAGCCGGCGGATCGCTGGCGCCATCTTGTCGGTGACGGTGCCGGAGACGACCATCAGGTCGGCCTGTCGCGGGCCCGGCGCGAAGGGGATGACGCCGAGCCGGATGAAGTCGTGGGTGCCCATCGAGGTCGCGATGAACTCGATGGCGCAGCAGGCGAGCCCGAAGTTGAAGACCCAGAGGGAGTAGCGCCGGCCCCAGTTGAGCACCACCTTGATCGGCCGCGGCGCGTGCTCGCTCAGCGGGCCGACGCGGGGCATGGGCAGGTCGACCGGCATCACACCCACCTCAGCAGCCCGCGCCGGGCGGCGTGGGCCAGACCGAGCACCACGACCGCGATGAAGATGGCCATCTCGACCAGGCTGGCGACGCCGAGGCGGGCGTCGCGCAGGACGAGCGCCCACGGGTAGAGGTAGACCGCGTCGACGGCGAAGACGACGTAGAGGAAGGCGAACACGAAGTAGCGCACCTTGGTCTGGGCCCAGCCCTCGCCGACCGGGTCGACGCCGGACTCGTACGTGGTCAGCTTGGCCGGGACGGGCGCGTGCGGGGCCAGCAGGCTGCGGGCCAGCATCGCCACGGTGACCAGCAGCACGCCCGCGCCGAGGACCGCCGCCACGACGATGTACCCGGACATGTTGGCAGCCTAGCCACTGGGGCCCCGGATGCCGCCCAGCCGGCCGCCCCGATTCCGCTGCGTCGGCACGGGGCGGGTGGCGCGCGGCACGCCGTCCCACGTGGTGGGGATCTCCCACTTGGTCCGCAGCCCACGATCTACGATGGAAACGACCCACGAGAACGACGAGGAAAGCGCCACATGAGCACCACCACGGTCAAGCGGCTCGATCGCGTCGTCATCCGGTTCGCCGGTGACTCCGGCGACGGTATGCAGCTCACCGGCGACCGGTTCACCTCGGAGACGGCGCTGCTGGGCAACGCCCTGTCTACCCTGCCGAGCTTCCCGGCCGAGATCCGGGCCCCGCAGGGGACCCTGCCCGGGGTGTCGAGCTTCCAGCTGCACTTCGCCGACCACGCCGTGCTGACGCCCGGCGACGCGCCCGACGTGCTGGTCGCGATGAACCCCGCCGCGCTCATGGCCAACCTGCGCGACCTGCCCCGCGGGTCGACCCTGATCGTCAACATCGACGAGTTCACCAAGCGCAACCTGGCCAAGGTCGGCTACGCGGCCAACCCGCTCGAGGACGGCTCGCTCGAGAGCTACGACCTGCACCCGGTCGCGCTGACGTCGATCACCGTCGAGGCGCTGGCCGGGTTCGCCGGCCTGACCCGCAAGGAGAAGGAGCGGGCGAAGAACATGTTCGCCCTCGGGCTGCTCTCCTGGCTCTACACCCGGCCCATGGAGGGCACCGAGCTGTTCCTGAAGGCCAAGTTCGCCGCGCAGCCCGAGATCCTCGAGGCCAACCTCACCGCGCTCAAGGCCGGCTACCACTACGGCGAGACCACCGAGGACTTCGCCAACGCGTACGAGGTCGCACCGGCCGCGATGCCGGCCGGGACCTACCGCAACATCACCGGCAACACCGCCCTGGCGCTCGGCCTGGTCGCGGCCGCGCACCGGGCCGGGCTGCCGCTCTTCCTCGGCTCCTACCCGATCACCCCGGCCTCCGACATCCTGCACACCCTCTCGCGGCTCAAGCGCTACGGCGTCACGACCGTGCAGGCCGAGGACGAGATCGCCGGCGTCGGCGCGGCTCTCGGGGCGAGCTTCGGCGGGGCGCTCGGCGTCACGACGACCTCCGGGCCGGGGTTGGCCCTGAAGGCCGAGACGATCGGGCTGGCGGTCTCGCTCGAGCTGCCGTTGGTCGTCTGCGACATCCAGCGCGGCGGGCCATCGACCGGCCTGCCGACCAAGACCGAGCAGGCCGACCTGCTGCAGGCCATGTTCGGGCGCAACGGCGAGTCGCCGGTCGCCGTGCTCGCCCCGGCGACGCCGGCCGACTGCTTCGACATCGCCCTGGACGCCGTGCGGATCGCGACGACCTACCGCACCCCGGTCATCGTGCTGTCCGACGGCTACCTGGCCAACGGCTCCGAGCCCTGGCAGGTCCCGCGCACGGCCGAGCTGCCCGACCTCACGGTGGAGTTCGCGACGGCGCCCAACGGTCAGAACGCCGAAGGCAAGCCGGTCTTCCACCCCTACCTGCGCGACCCGCAGACCCTGGCCCGGCAGTGGGCGGTCCCGGGCACCCCGGGTCTCGAGCACCGGGTCGGCGGCATCGAGAAGGCCGACGTGACCGGCAACATCTCCTACGACCCCGACAACCACGACCACATGGTGCGGCTGCGCCAGGCCAAGATCGACGACATCCGCGTGCCCGACCTGCAGGTCGAGGACCCGACCGGCGACGCGGAGCTGCTGGTGCTCGGCTGGGGCTCGACCTACGGCCCCATCGCGGCCGGCGTCCGGCTGGCCCGGGCGCTCGGGGCGAAGGTCGCCCAGGCCCACCTGCACCATCTGGCGCCGCTGCCGGCCAACACCGGCGAGGTGCTGCGGGCCTACGAGCACGTCATCGTCCCCGAGATGAACCTCGGCCAGCTCGCGCTGCTGCTGCGTGCCAGGTTCCTCGTCGACATCCAGTCCCACACGGCCGTGCGCGGGCTCCCGTTCCCGGCGACGGAGCTGGCCGACGTCATCGTGCGCGCAGGCAAGGAGCAGCTGCCGTGACCCCCGACCAGGCCCTCGACACCGCCGTCGCCCCCGGTGCGGGCCGGCCCGGCCCGGCCGAGTCCGGCACCGCCCGCGTGCCGCGCCTGGCCGAGGGCGAGACGCTCACCAAGAAGGACTTCACCTCCGACCAGGAGGTGCGCTGGTGCCCGGGCTGCGGCGACTACGTCATCCTCGCCGCGATCCAGGGCCTGCTGCCGGAGCTGGGCCTGAAGCGCGAGAACATCGTGTTCATCTCCGGCATCGGCTGCTCGTCCCGGTTCCCGTACTACCTGGACACCTACGGCATGCACTCGATCCACGGCCGGGCCCCGGCCATCGCGACCGGGCTCGCGACGAGCCGCGAGGACCTGTCGGTGTGGGTCATCACCGGAGACGGCGACTCGCTCTCGATCGGCGGCAACCACCTGATCCACGCCATGCGGCGCAACGTCAACCTCAAGATCCTGCTGTTCAACAACGAGATCTACGGCCTGACCAAGGGCCAGTACTCGCCCACCTCGCGCCTGGGCCAGGTGACCAAGTCGACGCCGCTCGGCTCGGTCGACCAGCCGTTCAACCCGGTGTCCCTGGCGCTCGGGGCTGATGCCAGCTTCGTGGCCCGCACGCTCGACTCCGACCGCAAGCACTTGACGCAGGTGCTACGGGCCGCCGCCGCGCACCGTGGGTCCGCGCTCGTCGAGATCTACCAGAACTGCCCGATCTTCAACGACGGCGCCTTCGAGGTCCTCAAGGACCGCACGTCGGCGCAGGCCCGGCTCATCCACCTCGAGGCCGGCCAGGAGGTCACGCTGGGTGACCAGGTGGCCGTCTGGGACGACGTGAGCGGCATACGGCTCGTGCCGCGGGAACAGGCCGACCCCGCCCGCATCGTCGTGCACCACCCCGAGGCCCCCGACCCGAGCGCGGCCTACGCGCTCTCCCGGCTCGACACGCCCGACATGACGCACGTGCCACTGGGGATCTTCCGCGACGTGACGCGGCGCACCTACGACGACGCGGTCCGCGAGCAGGTCGCGGCGGCCCGCACCGCCCCGGTGACCGATGCGGACATCGACGCCCTGCTGGCCGGACAGGACACCTGGACCGTGAGGGAGTGACGTCGGGCCGGCCGATGTCCACCAGCCTGCGCTCGCCGGCGGGCGTGCGCACCAGGCTCGGCGGGGGGCTGTCCGAGACCGGCCGGGGGACGGTCCTCGGCTTCGCCGCCTACGGGCTGTGGGGCTTCTTCCCGCTCTACTTCGACGCCCTGCTGCCGGCCGGCCCGTGGGAGATCCTCGCGCACCGCATCCTGTGGACCCTCGCCTTCTGCGTGCTCGTGCTGCTCGTGGCGCGCGACTGGCGCTGGCTCGGGCCGGTCTTCCGAGACCGGCGGCTGCTGACGGGCCTGGCCCTCGCCGGGGTGTTCATCGCGACGAACTGGGTCGTCTACGTCGCAGCGGTCCTGTCCGGTCACACCAGCGAGGCGGCGCTCGGCTACTTCCTGAACCCGCTCGTCACGGTCGCGCTCGGGGTCGTGGTGCTCGGTGAGCGGCTGCGGGTCCTGCAGTGGGCCGCCGTCGCGATCGGTGTCGTGGCCGGGCTCTTCCTCGCGATCGCCGGCGGACGGGTGCCGTACGTCGCCCTGGTCCTGGCCTTCTCGTTCGCGCTGTACGGACTGATCAAGAAGAAGCTCGGGGCCACCCTGCCCGCCCTGCACGGGCTGACGGTCGAGACCATGGTGCTCGCCCCGGCCGCAGCGGTCATCCTGTTCGTCGTGGGACGCGCAGGCCACCTGACGTTCGGCGGGTACGGCCCGCTGCACACCTGGCTGCTCGTAGGCGCGGGGGTGACCACGGCGTTGCCGTTGCTGTGCTTCGCCGCCGCCGCCCGGCGAATCCCGCTGGTGTCGATCGGGCTCATCCAGTTCGTCACGCCGATCCTGCAGCTGCTCTGCGCGGTGCTCCTGCTCGGCGAGCACATGCCGACCGAACGCTGGATCGGCTTCGCGATCGTATGGGTCGCCCTGATCCTGCTGACCGCCGACTCGCTGCTCAGCCTGCGAGGGGCTCGCGTGCAGGAGCGGGACGTCCCAGTGGACGACTGCCCCCGCTGACGCTGCCGCACTGCCCCACCGCCCTCGGCCGCACCGGCCGTCGGCGGCATACCCGGACACCCCGCGGGCCTGATGCCGCAGGGCTGCCCTTGCGGCCACCCGCTGCTTGCGGGAGGGTGACCTTGGCCGACGAAGCCAGCCGGTCAGTGACCGGAAGTCGACATCAGGGACGCAAATGTCGCCGAACGCCTCTCGAGCACCCGGACCGGCAGATGCCGGCTCGACCCGCACCCTGCCCTACGCGGAGGACATCCTCCCCACCGAGAAGGCCAGCCTTCCGGTCGTCGTCTGGATGGCCGTCGCCCAGTTCGGCATCTTCCTGGGCCTGCTCGCGCCGGTGACGGTCAGCCTGGCCCTCAAGGTGCAGGATCTCGTTCCGGCCGCCGAGGCCCCTGGCGCGCTCGGGATGGTGCTGTCGGTGGCCGCCGTCATGGCGCTGGTCGCCAACCCGGTCGTCGGGCGCCTGTCCGACCGGACCACCTCCCGATGGGGTCGCCGGCGGCCGTGGATGATCGCCGGATGTGCCGTCTTCATCCTGGGCATGGTCGTCATCGCCACCGCCGGGTCGGTTGCGATGGTTCTCGTCGGCTGGCTGCTCGGACAGCTGGGCGACAACATGATCCTCGCCCCACTGCTGACGACGATCGCCGACCAGGTCCCCGAGTTCCAGCGGGGCACCGTGTCGGCGAACGTCGGCATCATGCAGAACGTCGGGATCCTGGCCGCTGCGTATGTCGCCAGCTGGTTCGTGCACAACATGTTCCTTCTGTTCGTCGTGCCGGCCGTGATCGCCACGATCACCGTGGTGGTCTACTGCATCGTCCTGCCGGACCGGCAGGTGCGGGTCCACGCGGAGCCCGGTGGCTGGATGAAGCTGCTGCGCACGTTCTGGGTCAACCCGCTGGAGTTCCCCGACTTCGGCTGGGCCTGGGTCTCCCGGTTCTGCATGATCCTCAGCTCGTTCCTGTTCATCACCTTCCGGCTGTTCTTCCTGCAGCACCGGGTCGAGCTGACCACCGACGAGGCGGTCCAGGCGATCACGGCCGGGGTGCTCATCTACACCATCGCCCTGGTCATCGCCGCCAAGATCGGCGGCTGGCTCTCCGACCGCTACCGCCGCCGGAAGGTCTTCGTGATCGCCACGGCCGCGCTGTTCGGGGTCGGCACCTACCTGCTCGCCCACGTCACCTCCCTGAGCGGCTACTACCTGGTCGAGGTGCTCATGGGCGCCACCTACGGGATCTACTACGCCGTCGACATGGCCCTGGTCGTCGACGTGCTGCCCAACCCCGACGACGCAGCCAAGGACCTCGGCGTGATGAACATCGCCAATGCCCTGCCGCAGTCGCTCGCCGGCGCCCTGGGCGGGTGGCTCCTCGGACTCGGCTCGACCGAGGGCACGAACTACACCCTGCTCTTCCTCGTCGCCGGCATCGTCGCGGTGCTCGGCGCCGCCGCCATCCTCCCGATCAAGAAGGTGCGCTGACATGACTGTTGCAGATCTCACCGACATCCCCCGGATCGTCGCCGAGCTCACCCTCGAGGAGAAGGCGTCCCTGTGCTCCGGGTCCGACTTCTGGCACACCCAGGGCATCGACCGTTTCGGTATCCCCGCCGTCATGCTCACCGACGGCCCGCACGGGCTGCGCAAACAGGCCGGCGAGACCGACCATCTGGGCCTGAACGACTCGGTTCCGGCCACCTGCTTCCCGTCCGCCGCGGGCCTCGGCTCGACCTGGGACCGCGACCTGCTCCGTCGGGTCGGTGAGGCGCTCGGTGCCGAGACCCGCGCCAACGACGTCGCCGTCCTGCTCGGGCCGGGCATCAACATGAAGCGCACCCCCCTGTGCGGACGCAACTTCGAGTACTTCTCCGAGGACCCGTACCTCACCGGTGAGCTGGCCGCGCCGCTGGTGGCCGGCATCCAGTCCCAGGGGGTGGGCACGTCCCTCAAGCACTTCGCGGCCAACAACCAGGAGACCGACCGGATGCGGGTCTCCGTCGAGGTCGACGAACGCACCCTGCGGGAGATCTACCTGCCGGCGTTCGAGGCCGTCGTCACCCGCGCACACCCGTGGACCGTGATGTGCGCCTACAACAAGATCAACGGCACCTACGCATCGCAGGACCGGTGGCTGCTGACCGAGGTGCTGCGCGACGAATGGGGCTTCGAGGGCCTGGTCGTCTCGGACTGGGGCGCGGTCGACGACCGGGCGGCCGGTGTGGCAGCCGGCCTCGACCTGGAGATGCCGTCGTCGAACGGGGTCAACGACGCGAAGATCCTCGAGGCCGTCCGGTCGGGGTCACTCGCCGAGGCGGACCTCGATGCCGCCGTGACCCGGGTGCTCACCCTGGTCGCCCGGTCCCAGCAGCCGGGTCCCGAGCCGATTCCGTGCGACCTCCAGGCCAACCATGCGCTGGCCCACGAGGTGGCCACTCGCACGGCGGTGCTGCTGAAGAACGACGGCGTCCTGCCGCTGGAGCCGGCCGAGCTGACAAGCACGGCCGTCGTCATCGGCGAGATGGCCCGCACGCCGCGCTACCAGGGCGCCGGGTCCTCGCAGGTGAACCCGACCCGGCTGGTCAGCGCACTCGACGCGCTCGCCGAGCGCGGCCTCGACGTGCCGTTCGCGCCGGGCTATCACTTGGCCGAGGCGGCCGACGCGACCGTGGCGAACCGCTCCGAGGAGGAGCTGCGCCGTGAGGCGGCCCTGCTGGCCACCGGCCGGACGGCCGTGCTCTTCCTCGGCCTGCCCGCAGCCGACGAGTCCGAGGGGTACGACCGTGAGCACCTGGACCTGCCGACGAGTCATGTCGCGCTGCTCCGGGCCGTCGCCGAGGTGGCCGAGCACGTCGTCGTGCTGCTCTCGAACGGCTCCGCCGTCGCCGTGGCCGACTGGGAAGAGCAGGCCGACGCCATCCTCGAGCTCTGGCTGGGTGGACAGGCCGGTGGCAGCGCCGCCGTGGACCTGCTCGTCGGCGATGCCGCACCGTCCGGTCGCCTTGCCGAGTCGATGCCGCAGCGGCTCGTCGACGTGCCCGCCCAGCTCAGCTTCCCGGGCGAGGCCGGCTCCGTGCACTACGGGGAGCGGGTCTTCATCGGCTATCGCGGCCTGGACGCCGTCGAAGCCCGGGTGTCCTATCCGTTCGGGCACGGCCTGACCTATACGAGCTTCGAGTACTCCGACCTGTCAGTCGAGGTCGCACCGGTCAACCCGCAGACCCGTGACCACGACGTCGTGCTGCAGGCCCGGGCCACGGTGACCAACACCGGCGAACGGACCGGCGTGGTGGTGCCGCAGCTCTATGTCGGCCGGCCCGGCTCGGCTCTGGCGCGGGCTCCGCGCGAGCTGCGCGGGTTCGACCGGCTCGAGCTGGCCCCCGGAGCCTCCGGGCAGGTCGAGTTCGCCCTGACCCGGCGAGACCTGAGCCACTGGGATGCCCGGGAGCACGGGTGGGCGCTCGAGCCGGGCACCGTGGTCGTGTCGCTCGGCTCGTCGTCGCGAGACCTCCCGCTCGTGCACATCGTGCAGCTCGAGGCACCGCCACTGCGCCGACCGCTGACCGACCATTCCACCATCGGGGAGTGGATGGAGCACCCCGAGGCGGGCGCCGCCCTGCGTGCCGCGATGGGCGAGGCCGGCGCGCTCTTCGGAGCGGACAGCAGCGACCCGATGATGGCCACCTTCCTAATGTCGATGCCGGTGGTCAAGGTCCCGCTGATGAGCATGATCGACTCGGTCACGCTGGACGACCTCGAGGAGCTGCTGGCCCGCTACGGCGGTCGCTGACGCTCGGCAGGCGACGCCTCGACGGTGCAGGGCATCATGGGGGTATGAGCGAACCAGTGGCGACCAGGACCGAACACGACTCGATGGGCGAGGTGCAGGTCCCGGCCTCCGCACTGTGGGGGGCCCAGACCGCGCGGGCGGTCGAGAACTTCCCGGTCAGCGGGCAGGGCATACCACCCGAGGTGGTCCACGCGCTGGCGGCACTCAAGTCCGCCGCCGCCCAGGTCAATGCCCGGCTCGGCGGGCTCGACGCGGACCGCGCGGCCGCGATCAGCGCCGCGGCCGACGAGGTCGCCCAAGGACGGCACGACGACCACTTCCCCATCGACATCTTCCAGACCGGCTCCGGCACCTCGACCAACATGAACGTCAACGAGGTGGTGGCCCGTCTCGCCCACCTCCGCAGCGGGCTCGCGGTCCACCCGAACGACCACGTCAACATGGGCCAGTCGAGCAACGACACGTTCCCGAGCGCGCTGCGGATCGCCGCGACCCGTGCGGCCCTCGAACAGCTCGTGCCCGCGCTCGAGCACCTTGCCGCCTCCCTCGGCCGCAAGGAGTCGGAGTTCGCCGAGGTCGTCAAGTCCGGCCGCACCCACCTGATGGACGCCGTCCCGGTCACCCTCGGGCAGGAGTTCGGCGGCTACCGGCGCCAGGTCGAGCTCGGGGCGAGCCGGGTCGCGCACGCCGCGACGGCCACGAGCGAGCTGCCGCTGGGCGGCACCGCGGCGGGCACCGGGCTCAACGCCGCCCCCGGTTTCGCCGCCGCGGTCATCGCCAAGGTGGCCGAGGCGAGCGGCATCGGCTTCACCGAGGCGCAGGACCACTTCGAGGCGCAGTCGGCCCAGGACGCCGTGGTCGAGCTGTCCGGAGCGGTCAAGGTCGTCGCGGTCAGCCTGACCAAGATCTGCAACGACCTGCGCTGGATGTCCTCCGGCCCCCGCACCGGCCTGGGCGAGATCCACCTGCCGGACCTGCAGCCCGGGTCGAGCATCATGCCGGGCAAGGTCAACCCGGTCATCTGCGAGGCGACCGTGATGGCCTGCGCACAGGTCATCGGCAACGACGTGACGGTCACCACGGCCGGCGCGGCGGGCAACTTCGAGCTCAACGTCATGCTGCCGGTGATGGCGAAGAACATCCTCGAGTCGATCCGCCTGCTGGCTGCGACCTCGCGGCTGCTGGCCGACCGGTGCGTGGACGGGATCATCGCGGAGGTGGAGCACGCCCGCCAGCTGGCCGAGAGCTCGCCGTCGATCGTGACGCCGTTGAACCGCTTCATCGGCTACGAGGCCGCGGCGGCCGTGGTCAAGCGCGCGATCAAGGAGCGCCGGACGATCCGTGAGGTGGTCATCGACGACGGCCATGTCGCCGACGGCAGGCTCACCGAGGCGCAGCTCGACGAGGCGCTCGACGTGCTGGCGATGACCCGGCCACCGGCCCGCTGAGCCCAGCCGTATGCCGCTGGGCCGGCGCCCGCTCGAGGACTCTGGCCTCGTCCCTGCGCGTCATCCCCAAACGCACCCGCGCACCCGCCGCACACGGCCGGGCGGTGCACCACCGTGCGGTCCGGGTCAGCGACCTGCTCCAACCGGGCCCCGGCCCGGCCTGGCTGCCCACCCGACCTACGACCGGTCTTCTTGCGCAACGACTTCGGCGGTGCCTTGTCCGGCCCGTCACCAGACGGCGGCTTGGACGAGTAGGCCGAGTTCATCCCCAGACGCCGACGCAACTCGGTGTTCTCGGCCTCGAGCTCCGCGACCCGGGCCTGCAACACCGGCAGCCGAGCAGCCTCGGCCTCCAGCTCAAGGACCCGGGCCTGCAGCCGCGCCATCGTCGCGAGGGTCTCATCAAGCGACGCAGCGAACATCTCCAGACCCTACAGAGCCACCAGCCACATCAACCCCACGTCACGCCGGACAGCACGCCGAGTCCTGAGTAGTTACGTTACGTTACGCCGGCACGCATAACGAATTGGCTACTTCGCTTGAATTACGGCCGCACTTCGGCGACGGTGGAGGCCATCTACAGTTTCCGCGATTGAGGACGGACGGATCATCTCACCCGCGGAACAAGAAGGAGGAGTTTTCAAATGACGCGCCTTTTTGCAGCCATGGTGTCGACCATTGCTTCCGCCATCGTGCTGGTGCCGTCGGCAGTGACATCAGGCACCGTCGAATCGCGCGCATCGTCATCTGATTACGGTATCCTCAGTTCTTGACAGTACGACTACTACGATGACTATTTCTATACCGAAGAATCGTGCAATGCACGCGGCTACCAGATATTCTACTACGAGAACGTACCGAATATGATGCAGTGGTACTGCCACCTTGACATCGGAGAATCGAAATGGTCGATGGACATCCAGTGGTACACCTGATCCTGAGCCCTGGCGATCAGGTCACGGCATGCGGGGTGCTCCAGTTCACCGGTGAAGATCGTGCACAGTTGTGGGTCGTAGCACCATGGAACCCGTCGAGGCCGGGAAGAGTCGCCGGTGGCGAAGTCGGGATCCAACTAGATCAGGGACCCAGCCGGGTCGCTGGGGCAATCACTCGCGTGATCGGCACGTGGGCAGATGGTCGAATCGTCAAAGCGAAAGCTACCCGTGAGATTGCGCCAGACGCTGGGTGCGGGCTGCATTCGACGAATCTAATGTCACCCAGAGACCTGGGAACAGAGCGCTGTGTTGATCTGCTGAATAGCTTAAGATCCTTTTCTCCCGCTCCTGTCCTGGGGAGCGGTGGATCGGAGTCAGCATTGAGCATTTCCGTGCTCTTTGTCACCTCCCAGTTGGTGGATGCACTTGTTCAGCTCCCCGTGTCTTGCGAGTTGTACGCATCCATATTTCCCAGCGCCCTCATGACTAGGTCATGACTGCCAGAAAGAGCCCCCAGCATTATTGAGGTCTTCTCACCGGACCCCCAGACCTCCGGAAGTAGCGGCGGGTTGAGTGTGGAGGTTCATGGTTCATGCCGGGATGACCTGGTAGGTGCTGGGGCGGCGGTCGCCGGGCAACCCACGGGCGATGGCGCGGTACTCGTCGGGGTCGGCCAGGTAGGCGTTCAGGTGTTCGGCCAGCCAAGCTTCGGCGCCCCGCGCGAGTAGCCGCAGCACCATCTGCAGGCCGCGGCGGGCCAGGTGCGGTCGGGCGCTCGTTTCGCCTCCGGGTCCAGCTCGGTCGCGGCCACCTTGGCCGGGATCGGTTTTCAGGGCGGCCTTCGCGGCGGCCGGCGCGGTCCAGTCTTGGGGTGTCGCTTCGAGGTAGCCGCTCGGCCTCGACCCAAACCATCTCAAGGCGTCCAGGCTTCCCTGCCGCGTCACCATTCAACGTTCGGACGCAGCTCTGCGGGCGACCCGGTGGAGTGGGCTCACGCTGGTTGCACTGCGGTCTGGGTGATGATCTCAGCCACGTCTTTGGGCCGGGAGAGCATCGACGAGTGCGAGGCCGCCAACTCGACCACGGTCTCGGTGCGTTGGGCGAACATGTGGCCACCGGCCCGCTGAGCCGTCGCGTGTGAGCCCGGTGAGCGGCATACCGCCGGTAGTATGCCGCTCACCGGGCTGAGCGGTGGACGGGTGCGTTGCACTCGGGTGACGAGGATGGTCGCGGTGGGCGAGCTGCCGGCCCGTCAGAGGTCCGCGCGGGCCACGAGATATGGGTCTCGGACGAGCGCGCGACGCGCCCCCACTGTCGAGGCGAGGGCCCCGAGCATCCCCAGGAACAACAGCAGGCCACCGAGCACGAGCCACGGGACCTCCAGCCCGGCCCGCGGAGAACCGACGAGGCTCAAGGCGGCCGGCAGCAGGGCGTGCGCCGCAATGACCCCCAGAACAACCCCCATGATGCCCGCGCAGGCCGTGACAAGGACGTTCTCGACCAGGACCAACGCGGACAACCGCTCCCGTCCCCAACCCAGGCTACGAAGGAGGGCGAACTCCCGGAGTCGTCGCCGACCCACGTCGAGCGATCTCGCGATGGCCGAGGTGACGAAGACGAGACACGTGAGACCCGCCAGTGCCCACGCACCGACCCGGACAAGTCCGGGGGCGCCGGCAAGATCTGCGACCCGGTCCGCAGTTGCCCGCGCGCCGAAACCGCGTTGCACAAGATCTGCAGCGACCGTCCTTGCCGCTGCGGTCGAGCCGGTCTGCAGCACTGCGGCATCCGCACCTCGAGTGGCGGCAAAGGTGCCGGCCGGTATCCCGGCCCGGGCGGCCGCCAGCTCGAGCGAGTCCTTGAAGCCGATGTAGGCGGTGTCCGGTCGCTCAGGAGTGACCTTCAGGGAGTAGATGCCGACGACACGGAAGCGCCTCGCCACGCTCTTTCCCGCTCCCTCCGCAATCCGGACCGTCGCGTCGATAACGATGTCCTGACCCAGCAGCCCGGCCGTGCTATGCGCCTGTACCCGTTCGGGCAACACGATCTGCCCGGCACCGGACGGGGACCTGCCCTCGACCAACAGCGTCTTTCGCAGCGGCTGCCAGGTCGCACCGGCCAGAACAGCGCCCCGATCCGGCCACGGCAAGGACGTCGCGTAGTTCGGGTCGACGGAGTCGACCCCGGGTAGTGCCGCCATCTCGTCGAGAGCGCTCGTGGTGAGCGCTCGAGTCGACTCGCCCGGCATCGGAGCGGTCACCTCGACCTGGCCCAGGCTCCCGGTCCGCACGTACTCGGTCGTCACCGCGGAGGTGACACTCGTCGACAACGAAAGCGTGGCGATGGCCAGCGTCAACAGCAGGACGAGCAGGGCAACCTGCGAAGCCGTGATGGCCACACCCCGCCGGACTGTGAGCAGCCCCCAACGGATCATCCTTGCACCACCCGCTCCGAAGCCCACTCCTTGGTCGTCAGGTCGGCAAGCTCCTCGTCGTGGGTGGCCATGAGCACCGTTCCCCCATGGTCGATCACTTTCTGCAGGGCTGCACGAACGAGCCTCGCGGACTGCCGGTCCAGGTTCGCCGTGGGCTCGTCGGCAAGAACCAGCGCGGGCCGGCCGACAAGCGCGCGTGCCAGGCCGACCCGCTGACGCTGCCCCCCGGACAACGTCGCCGGTTTCGCGTCCGCGTAGGGACCGAGCTCGAGCTCGTCGAGCGCGGCCAAGGCTGCCGCCCTCCTGGACCGCACCGGAAGGCCCTCCTGGGCGGCGACGTTCTCCCAGACCGACAGGTACGGAAGCAGACCCGCGTCCTGCCACACCAGGCGAATTCGATCCCGACGCAGGGCGTCCTTCTCCCGGGGCCTCAGGCCCGCGGTGCTGATGCCGTCGAGCTCGATGTCCCCGGAGAGGGGCTCGAGTATCAGGGCGACGGCGGCAAGCACGGTGGACTTGCCGCTACCGGACCTCCCCGACAGCCGGCAGACCTCGCCCCTTTCCACGGACAGGTCTATCGGGCCGAACACAGGACCGCCGGAGTAACCCACGACCGTGCTACGAAAACGTAGGACTGGGCACATTGAAGTGCTCATCGCAGGATCTCCTCCAGGTCCAGCCCCAGCCGGTTGGCCAGGTCGTACGCGGTCCAGGTGGCGGATATGGCGGCGGGCCTCGCCGGCGTCCAAGCAAACAAGCTCTTCGTCCCCTCGTCCTTGTAGCGCTTCAAGACAGGGGGGCGAAGACACGCGAGTCCGTGCCGACGCAAGCGATGTGGGCAGCGCTCCTTGGTCATCAGGTTGCTCCGCCTTGCTGAGGCTAACGGTCGTGAATGAAGGCAGTCAACCGTCTTCTATGGGAAACGGTTAAAGGGATGGTCAAATGTTCGAACAGGTCCGGCCATGTTGTAGCGGCCCCCGGGTGCCGACCCGAGCCGGGTCAGCCGAGTCGCTCGACGACCCCGATCGGGAGGGCCTGCAGGGCCACCTTGGCTGCACAGTCCGGCACCGGGTCCAGCAGTCGCTGTGCCTCCCGTGCGACGGCATACGTCTCCTCGCGGGCCCGTTCCAGGCCGGGGTGCACCCGCAGCAGGGCGAGGGCCTCCTCGACCCCGGCGTCGTCGTGCGACAGGTCGCGGGCGAGCAGCTCGTGCAGGCGCGCGTCGGCCGGGTCCCGGGAGGCCCGGGCCCGGATCACCGCCAGCGTGTCGACCCCCTCGCGCAGGTCCGTGCCCGGGGTCTTGCCGGACTCCCCAGACTCCGAGGCGATGTCGATGACGTCGTCGGCGAGCTGGAAGGCGATGCCGATCTTCTCGCCGTAGCGCCGCATGGTCTCGATGAGTGCGGGCGAGCCGCCGCTGAACATCGCCCCGTAGCGGCCTGCGGTCGCGATCAGCGCGCCGGTCTTGTCGGCCAGGACGGACAGGTAGTAGTCCACCGGGTCGGTGCCGGGCGGGCAGGCCCGGTCGTCGCGGATCTGCCCGGTGCACAACCGGATGAAGGTCCGGGCCTGGATGAGCACCGCCTCCGCGCCCAGCCTCGCGATGATCTCGGACGCCTTGCCGAAGAGCAGGTCGCCGACCAGGATCGCCGTCGAGTTGTCGAAGGCCGCGTTGACCGACGCCACCCCCCGGCGCACGTCGGCCTGGTCCATGACGTCGTCGTGGTACAGCGAGGCGAGATGGGTCAGCTCCACACCGGCCGCGGCCTGGACGACCTCGTCGTTGATGCCGCCGGCGAGCTCGGCCGCCAGCAGGGTCAGCAGCGGGCGGAAGCGCTTGCCCCCGGCTGCGGCCAGGTGCCCGGATGCCTGGGCGATGAAGGGGTCGTCGTGGTCCACGACGCGCTCCAGGAAGGCATCCACCCGGGCCAGACCGTCCTCGAGACGCGCCGTGAGCTCCGGCGTCGCCCCGGGGATGGCCAGTACCGGCGGCGTGACTTGTGTCGTCATCTAGACCCTTCGAGCATTCAACGGACGAACTGCGACGCGCGGTCGGCCAGGTCGAGCAGCGACGCGGGGACGATACCGAGCACGAGGGTGATCAGCGTACCGATCGAGATCGAGAACGTCATCGCCGCGGACGGGATGACCACCTCGACCGAGTCGTCGGCCGGCTCGCTGAAGAACATCAGCACGATCACCCGGGCGTAGACGAACACGGTGATCGCGCTGCACGCGGCACCGATGATGACCAGCCCGAGGCCGGTCGTGCCGCCGCCGCTTATCGCGGCCGCGAACACCGCGTACTTCGCGGTGAACCCGGACGTTAGCGGGATCCCGGCGAAGGCGAGCATCAGGAAGGACATGGTCCCGGCCACGATCGGGTGCTTCTTGCCGAGCCCGGCCCACTGGGACAGGTGTGTCGCCTCGCCCCCGTCCTGCCGCACGAGGGTCACCAGCGCGAACGCCGCGATGATCGAGAAGCCGTACGCCACCACGTAGAACATGACCGAGCTGACCCCGCTGCGGTCCAGGGAGAGGACGCCGACGAGGATGAAACCCGCGTGGGCGATCGAGGAGTAGGCGAGCAGCCGCTTCATGTCGGTCTGGGCCACCGACAGGACCGAGCCGACGATCATGGTCAGCACCGCGACGATGATGACGCCGTTCTGCCACTGCCACGCCGCCGTGTCCAGGCCCACGTAGGCCAGCCGCAGGATCGCACCGAACGCCGCCGCCTTGGTGCAGGCGGCCATGAAACCGGTGACCGGCGAGGGGGCGCCCTGGTAGACGTCGGGCGTCCAGGCGTGGAAGGGCACCGAGTTGACCTTGAAGAGCAGCCCGACGAAGACGAAGAAGGCACCGCCGAGCAGCAGCCCGTTCAACCCGAGCTGGTTGGAGGTGATCGCTGCGCTGAGGTCGGGGAAGTAGACCGACCCGGCGTAGCCGTAGAGCAGCGCCGTGCCGAAGAGGAAGAACGCCGAGCTGAAGGCCCCCAGCAGGAAGTACTTCAGGGACGCCTCCTGGGACAGCAGGCGGCGCCGGCGGGCTAGTCCGGACAGGATGTAGAGCGGCAGCGAGAGCACCTCGAGGGCGATGAACATCCCGATCAGGTCGTTGACCGTGGGGAAGAGCATCATGCCGCCGATGGCGAAGACCGTCAGCGGGAAGACCTCGGAGGTGATCAGGCCGGCGCGGGTCGAGGCCGCCTCGATGGCCGAGCCCGGGGTCGAGGCACCGCTCGGGGTGAACGCGTCGGAGCCGACCCCGCCGAAGCGCTCGGCCATGGTCAGGATGCCGAGGATCCCCATCAGGATGAGCCCGCCCTGCAGGAACAGGGCCGGCCCGTCGATCGCCAGGGCGAACAGGCGCCGCCCGCTCGCCCCGTCCGCGAAGCCCATCGTCATGCCCCGATGGCCCGTCGCGATGACCACGGCCACGAAGGCCAGCACGAGACCAAGGACGGCGATGGTCGCCTGGGTGGTGTGCCGCCCCTTGCGCGGCATGAAGGCCTCGACGAGCACCCCGACCAGCGCCGTGCCGAAGACGACCAGCAGCGGCAGGACGGCCAGGTAGTTGATGTTGGCCTGCTGGAAAACGGCCGGAGCAACGCCGCTCACTTGGTGCTCCCTTCAGCCAGGGTGGCCGGATGGGCCTGGACGTAGGACAGCGTGTGGTCGACGGCCGGGTTGAGCACGTCGAGGGCCGGCTTCGGGAAGAGGCCGAAGACGACGAAGAAGCCGAGCAGCGGGGCCGCCACCCACTTCTCCCGGACCGACCAGTCCTTGATGTGCGACAACCCCTCGGGCTTGGGCCCGGTCATGACCCGCTTGTACCAGAGCAGGATGTACATGGACGCGAGGATGATCACCAGGCAGGCGATGACGGTCGCGGCCGGGAAGACCCCGAACGCGCCCACCATGACCAGGAACTCCGAGACGAAGCTCGACAGGCCCGGCAGGGCCAGGGTCGAGAGCCCGGCGATCAGGAAGGCACCCGCGATCCCCGGGGTGACCCGCTGCCAGCCACCGAAGTCGGGGATCCGTTTGCTGCCTCGACGCCTGATGAACATCGCCGCGAACAGGAACAGGCCGGCGGTTCCGAACCCGTGGTTGAGCATGTACAGCGAGGCCCCCACAGTGCTGGTGTTGGTCAGGGCGAAGATGCCCAGGACGATGAACCCGAAGTGGCTCACCGAGGTGAACGCGATCAGCCGCATCATGTCGGTCTGCCCGATCGCCAGCAGCGCACCGTACATGATCGAGATGACCGCAAGGACGACGACCACGGGGGTCGCCCAGGCGTTGGCCTCCGGGAACAGCTGCAGGCAGAACCGGATCATCCCGAAGGTGCCGACCTTGTCGAGCACGCCGACGAGCAGCGTGGCCGTGGCCGGGGTCGCCTCGGTGGCCGCGTCGGGCAGCCAGGTGTGGACCGGCACCATCGGCGCCTTGATGGCGAACGCGATGAAGAAGCCGACCCAGAGCAGCCGCTCGGTCGTGGGGTCGATGGACAGGCCGGTCAGCTTGGCGATCAGGAAGCCGTCGGCGCCACCGGGACCCTGCAGGTACAGGGCGATGACGGCCACCAGCATCACGAGGCCGCCGGCGAGCCCGAAGAGCAGGAACTTCATCGACGCGTACTGCCGGCGTGGCCCGCCGAAACGTCCGATCAAGAAGTAGATCGGCACGAGCATGGCCTCGAACAGGATGTAGAAGAGGAACACGTCGGTGGCCGCGAAGACACCCACGATGAACGGGACCAGCGAGAGCAGCAGCCCGTAGTACGCCTTGACCCGGCGCCCGCCGTCGCCTTCGTCCTGCACGTCGTGCCACGCGGCGAGCAGGCAGACCGGCGTCAGCACGAGCGACATCAGGATCAGGATCAGCGCGATGCCGTCGACCCCGAGCGAGTAGCTCACCCCGAACTGGGGGATCCACGCGTGCTGCTCGGCCAGCTGGAACTGGGCCGACGAGCCCCGGTCGAACTGGCTGGCGGCAGCAGCGCCGACCCCGAGGGTGACCAGCGAGACGCCGAACGCGAACCGCTTGGCGAACTCTGCCGACCCGGGCAGTATGGCCGTGAGGAACGAACCGACGGCGGGGATGACGATCAGCAGCGTCAGCCACGGGAAACTGGACATCTCTGACATCACTGAATCACCCACAGCGCTCCGAGGATGGCGACGATGCCCGCGAGCATCGTCAGGGCATAGGACCGGACGAAGCCGTTCTGGATCTTGCGCATCCGCTCCGCCCAGCCGCCGATGAAGGCCGCCAGCCCGCCGGCTGCGCCGTCGATGCCCTCGCCGTCGGCGAAGACGAGCGATCTGGTCAGGTGGATCCCGGGACGCATCAGCAGCGCCTCGTTGACCTGGTCCTGGTAGAGGTCCACCCGGGCCGCCCGGGTCAGCGCGTTGCCGGTCGGAGCCACGGTGGGCACCTCTTCGGCCAGGTAGCGCCGCCACGCCCAGCCGCCGCCGACGAGGACGAAGACCAGGGTCACCGCGATGATCACCGGCACCGGCAGCACCGGGTGGTGCTCCTCGACCGCGCCGGTGATCGGCTCGAGCCAGGTGGAGAAGGCACCGGTCGGGCCCAGGATCAGACCCATGAAGGCGGACCCGAGCGCGAGCACGATCATCGGGACGGTCATCGAGGCGGGCGCCTCGTGCGGGTGCACGTCGTCGGTCCAGCGCCGCTTCCCGTGGAAGGTCATGAAGAACAGCCGCGACATGTAGAACGCGGTGATCCCGGCGCCGATCAGCGCGGCCAGGCCGAAGACCCACGGCCGCCATCCCTCGCCGACGAACGCGGACTCGATGATCTTGTCCTTGCTCCAGAACCCGGCGAAGGGTGGGATGCCGATGATGGCCAGCCAGCCGGCCCCGAAGGTGAGCCAGGTGATCTTCATGACGGCGGACAGGCCGCCGAACCGGCGCATGTCGACCTGGTCGTTCATGCCGTGCATGACCGACCCGGACCCGAGGAACAGCCCGGCCTTGAAGAAGCCGTGGGTGATCAGGTGGAAGATCGCGAAGGCGTAGCCGATCGGTCCGAGGCCGGCGGCCAGCATCATGTAGCCGATCTGCGACATCGTCGAGGCGGCCAGCGCCTTCTTGATGTCGTCCTTGGCGCAGCCGACGATCGCCCCGAAGAGCAGGGTGATCGCGCCGACGATGACCACGAGCAGCTGCGCCGTCGGCGAGGCCTCGAAGACCGGTCCGGAGCGCACGATCAGGTAGACACCGGCGGTGACCATGGTCGCGGCATGGATGAGCGCGGACACCGGGGTGGGGCCGGCCATCGCGTCGCCGAGCCAGCTCTGCAGCGGGAACTGTGCCGACTTGCCGCAGGCGGCCAGCAGCAGCATCAGCCCGGCCGCCGTCATGAACCCCTGGTTGATCCCCTGCAGCCCGGCCACTCCGGCGTTCACCGTGGCGAAGTCGAGGGAGCCGAAGTGGAAGAACATGATGAACATCGCGACCGAGAGGCCGAAGTCGCCGACGCGGTTGGCGAAGAACGACTTGTTGGCCGCGGTGGAGTAGGCCGGGTTCATGTTCCAGAAGCCGATCAGCAGCCAGGAGGCCAGACCGACGCACTCCCAGCCCATGTAGAGCACGAGGTAGTTGTCGGCCAGCACGAGCAGCAGCATGGAGGCGACGAAGAAGTTCAGGTAGGCGAAGAAGCGTCGCCGGTCCGTGTCCTGCGCCATGTACCCGATCGAGTACACGTGGATGAGTGAGCCCACGAAGGTCACCAGCAGCACGAAGGCCATCGACAGCGGGTCGACGAGCAGGTTCAGGTTGGCGGTGAACGAACCGGCCACCACCCACTCGTAGACCGGCACGGCCCACCCGCGGTCCCCCGGCGCCTGGGCATACATCATGAAGAACAGGATCAGCCCGACGACGAACCCGCCCCAGGACAGCAGGGTGGCCAGGTAGGGCCCCCACCGGTCGGTGCGGCGGGCCCCGAGGAGCAGGATCGCGGTGCCCAGCAACGGCAGGGCGACCAGCAGCCACGCGTATGACGCGAAGCCGGTCGCCGCTTGTGCCTCGCCTTCGCGCGTGGCGAGGCCGGCGGCATACGTGCCGGCCGAACTGAGCAGGCTGGGGAGAGCAGTTGGCATGCCTGGAGCTCCTTACAGCTTCAGCAGGTTGGCATCGTCGACGGATGCCGACCGGCGGGCCCGGAAGATCGCCATGATGATGGCGAGCCCGACGACCACCTCGGCCGCGGCGACGACCATCACGAACAGGGCCATCACCTGCCCGTCGAGATCGCCGTGCATCCGGGAGAAGGTGACGAGGGACAGGTTCGCGGCGTTGAGCATCAGCTCGACACCCATGAAGACGATGATCGCGTTGCGCCGCACGAGCACGGTGACGCCGCCGATGGCGAACAGCAGCATCGACAGGTAGATGTAGTGGACCAGGCTCACTTCGTGTCTCCCTCCGCGATCTCCCGCTCGATGTGGCGTTCGACGTCCCGAAAGCCGTCGGCCCGGGCGACCTGGTCGCGAGCGACCAGTACCCGCGAGACCGACTTGGGCTCGGGCCGCCCGTCCGGCAGCAGCGCCGGCGTGTCGACCGCGTTGTGCCGGGCGTAGACCCCGGGCGCGGGCAGGCCGGCCACGGCCCGATTCTCCCTGACCCGGCGCGCTGCCCACGCGGCCTGTGTCTGCCGCGGCAGGATCCGCTCCCGGTGGGCCAGCACCATCGCCCCGAGCGCCGCCGTGATCAGCAGCGCGGAGGTCACCTCGAAGACCCAGACGTACTGGCCGAAGATCTTCTCCGCGATGCCGGTCACGTTGCCGGTCGCGTCGTTGTTGGCCACCAGGCGGTCCATGCCGGCCTGCATCGACTTCTCGTCGAAACTGACCTGCGCCAGGGTGAAGAAGAGCACCCCGGCCAGTCCGATGGTGAAGATGAACGACCACCACCGCTGGCCCTTGATGGTCTCGACGAGGGACTCGGACGAGTCGACGCCGATGAGCATGATGACGAACAGGAAGATCATCATGACCGCGCCGGTGTAGACGAAGATCTGGATGACGCCGAGGAAGTCCGCCTTCTGGATCAGGTAGATGACCCCGAGGGTGACCATGGTCAGCGCCATGCCCAGCGCCGCGTGCACCGCCTTGCGCGCGAAGACCAGACCGAGAGCGCCGAAGGTGGCCACGGCCGCGAGGACCCAGAAGGCGACGGCCTCAGCGGTGCTGGTCACTGGCTCATCTCCTCGTCCATGCGGGCGTTCCGGGCCTGGACGTAGGCGCGCTGCGCGTCCGTGGGGCCGGTGACCTTGCCGCGGTAGTAGTCCTTGTCCTCCATGCCGTCGGCCATCGGGAACGGCGGCTGGAGCATGCCCTCGTGGACCGGAGCGAGCAGCTCGTCCTTGGTGAAGATGAGCTTGGCCCGGTCGTTGTCGGCGAGCTCGTAGAAGTTCGTCATCGTCAGGGCACGGGTCGGGCAGGCCTCGATGCAGTAGCCGCAGAAGATGCACCGCAGGTAGTTGATCTGGTAGACGCGGCCGTAGCGCTCCCCCGGCGAGAACCGGCCGGTGCCGCCCGGGCTGTCGTCGTTGTCGGCCCCCTCGACGAGGATCGCGTCGGCCGGGCAGGCCCAGGCGCACAGCTCGCAGCCGACGCACTTCTCGAGCCCGTCCGGGTGCCGGTTCAGCTGGTGGCGCCCGTGGAAGCGGGGCGCAGTGCGGCGTGGCTTCTCCGGGTACTCCTCGGTGGCGACCTTGCGGAACATCGTCGCGAACGACACGCCGAAGCCCGCGACGGGCGCCAGCAGGTCGGCCCAGAAGGCCGGGGGCCGGCCGAACCCGCTGTCGGAGCCGCTGGGCAGTGCCTTCGACGCGCCGTCCTGCGGCAGCCCGCCGGCGCTGGTGTCGTCAGCCATGGTCCTCCTCCTTGACGGCGGTGACGGTCCCACCCGTCACGACGGACTGTCCGCTCGAGCCGCCCGCGGTGAGCGCCACGCTCGGCTCGCGCAGCCGCTGACCGGGCAGGGGCGGGACGGGGTAGCCCCCGGCGAACGGGTCGATCTCCTCGGGCGGGGCGACCCGCTGGGCCGCCAGGCGTGCCTCGCGGCGGCCGTCCCAGATCCAGGCGACGGCCAGGGCGATGACCGCCACGACCGCGATGATGACCAGCGTCGAGTTGTTGAAGCCGAGCGGGCCGATCGAGACGGTCCCCTCGCCCAGGAAGCCGAGCTGCGCGCCGCGGATGAACGCGACCGCGATGACCCACGCGAGGGTGATCGGGATGAGGACCTTCCAGCCGAACCGCATGAACTGGTCGTACCGGGTGCGCGGCAGGGTGCCGCGCAGCCACACGTAGCCCCAGATGAACAGCCACATCTTGAGGGTGAGCCAGAAGATGCCCCACCAGCCGTGGTTGAACATCCCGTCGTTGATGGCCGAGATCAAGGGCGGGGCCTGCCAGCCCCCGAGGAACATCGTCGTGGCGAGCGCCGAGACGGTGAACATGTTGATGTACTCGCCGAGGAAGAACATCGCGAAGCGCATCGACGAGTACTCGGTGTGGAACCCGCCGGTCAGCTCCCCCTCGCCCTCGGCCAGGTCGAACGGGAGCCGGTTGGTCTCGCCGACCATCGTGACGACGTAGACGGCGAAGCTGAAGAAGGCGGGCAGGATGTACCAGAGCGAGCTCTGCGCGGTGACGATCTGCGAGGTCGACATCGACCCGCTGAACAGGAACACCACCACCAGCGACAGGCCCATCGCGATCTCGTAGGAGATGACCTGGGCGGTCGAGCGCAGCCCGCCGATCAGCGGGTAGGTCGAGCCCGAGCTCCAGCCGGCCAGGATGATCCCGTAGACGCCGACGGACGCGATGGCCAGCACGAGCAGGACCGCGACCGGCACGTCGGTCACCTGCAGCGGGGTGCGGTGCCCGAACATCCACACCTCGGGCCCGAAGGGGATGATCGCGAAGGCGACGAACGCCATGGTGCCGGCGATCAGCGGGGCGAGCAGGTAGACGATCTTGTCGGCCTGCGTCGGGGTGATGTCCTCCTTGAGCATGAGCTTGGCACCGTCGGCGAGCGTCTGCAGGATCCCGAAGGGGCCGTTGCGGTTCGGGCCGGGGCGCTGCTGCATCCGGCCGATGACGCGACGCTCGAACCAGATGACCAGCAGGGTCGACAGCAGCAGGTAGACGAAGACGACCACGGCCTTGATCAGGGCGATCCACCACGGCGTGTCGCTGAAGTCCGCCGACGGGTTCTCGGTCGCGGGCAGCGTGCTGAGCAGCCCGTATGCCGCTGAGCTGAGGGTCATGCGACACCACCCTTCGTGACGGTGACGTGCTCGCCCGCCCGCGCCCCGAGGTCGCGGTAGACCGAGCAGCCCCTGGAGTTGGTCGGCAGCCACACCACGCCCTCGACCATGTCGTCGGTGACGACGGCCGGGACGCTCACGGCCCCGGCCGGGCCGGTGACGGTCACGGTGTCGCCGTCGGCGAGGCCGAGCCAGGTGGCCGCCCCAGGCGAGAGCCGGGCGACGGTGCGCGGCGCGGTGCCGGCGAGGAACGGCTCGCCGTCCTGCATGCGGCCGGCGTCCAGCAGCGTGGCCCACGTGGCGAGGACGAACTCGCCGGCACCGGCCGGGGCGACCGGCGCGGCGGACGTGGCCGGGGCGGGCGCACGTCGGCCGGTCCACGGACCGAGCGCCTCGAACTGGGCCTGGACCTCGCCGTGCGTGCGGGTCTGCAGGAAGTGCCCCATCTCGCTGGCGAGCATGTCGAGCGCGCGGTAGTCGCTCACGGCGTTCGAGGACAGGGCCCGCTCGAACGGCCGGACGCGCCCCTCCCAGTCGACGAAGCTGCCGGCCTTGTGGGCGTGCGGCGCCACCGGCAGGACCACGTCGGCGACGGCAGTGACCGGCGACTCGCGCAGCTCGAGCGACACCACGAAGGCGCGCTCCAGGGCGGCGGCGGCCTCGGGCAGCCCGAGGTCGAGCGGGTCGACGCCGCCGACGACGAGCGCGTCGAGGCCGCCGTCGGCCGCCGCCGCGATGATCCGGGCCGTGTCGCGACCGGGTGTCTCGGGCAGCGAGTCGGTGTCCCAGACCGCGGCGACCTCGGCGCGCGCGGCCGGGTCGGCGACCGGGCGACCACCGGGCAGCAGGTGGCCGATGGCCCCGACCTCCAGGGCGCCCCGCTCGCCGGCGCGGCGCGGCACCCAGGCGAGCCGGGCCCCCTTGGCGGCGGCGAGCTCGGCCGCGGCGGTGAGGGCGCCGGGGACCTGGGCGAGGCGCTCCCCGACCAGCACGATCCCGCCCTCGGCGAGCGCCTCGTCGGCGGCCCGGCCGGCCGCGGTGGCGGACCCGAGGTTGCGCAGGGTGTCGGTCTCGTGACCCGGGGCGGTCGGCACGACGGTGCCACCCATCTTCTTCAGGCCGCGGGACCGGAACGGGGCCAACGAGAAGACCCGGGTGCGGTGCTTGCGGAACGCCTTGCGCAGCCGCAGGAAGACGATCGGGGACTCGTCCTCGGGCTCGAAGCCGACGAGCAGGACGGCTGTCGCCTGCTCGAGGTCGGCGTAGGTGACGCCGGTCGTGCCGGCGCCGCCGGTCGAGGGACCGGTGCCGACGACGTGCTGGGCCAGGAAGCCGGCCTCCTCGACCGTCGCCGGCCGGGCCCGGAAGTCGACGTCGTTGGTGCCGAGCACGACGCGGGCGAACTTGCCGTAGGCGTAGGCGTCCTCGGCGCTGACCCGCCCGCCCACGAGCACCGCGGCCCGTGCGCCGGTAAGGCCTGCGCCGGCGGCGGCGAGCGCCTCCGGCCAGCCGACCACGCGCAGCTCACCGTCGTCGCCGCGCACCATGGGCAGCTCGATCCGGTCGGGCTGGGTGGCGTAGGTGAACGCCCAGCGCCCCTTGTCGCAGTTCCATTCCTCGTTGACCTCGGGCGTGTCGAAGCCCATCCGGCGCAGCACGACGCCGCGCCGGTGGTCGGTGCGGATGCCGCAGCCGCTGGCGCAGTGCTCGCAGACGCTGGAGGTCGACACCAGGTCGAAGGGCCGCGAGCGGAAGCGGTAGGCCGACCCGGTCAGCGCGCCGACGGGGCAGATCTGCACGGTGTTGCCGGAGAAGTAGCTCTCGAAGGGCTTCTCCTCGTAGATGCTGACCTGCTGCAGACCGCCACGCTCGGCCAGGACGATGAACGGGTCGCCGGCGATCTCGTCGGCGAACCGGGTGCAGCGCGTGCAGAGGATGCAGCGGTCGCGGTCGAGCAGGATCTGCGAGGAGATGTTGATCGGCTTCGGGTAGGTGCGCTTGACGTCCTCGTAGCGAGAGTCGGGGCGGCCGTTGCTCATCGCCTGGTTCTGCAGCGGGCACTCGCCGCCCTTGTCGCACACCGGGCAGTCGAGCGGGTGGTTGACCAGCAGGAACTCGATGTTGCCGTGCTGCGCCTTGTCGGCCACCACGGAGGTGTTCTGGGTGTTGACCACCATGCCCGGCGAGACCGTCATCGTGCACGACGCCTGCGGTTTGGGCATCGGGCGCGGGGTGCCCTCGCGGTCGGGCAGCGCGACGTCCACGAGGCACTGGCGGCACGCCCCGATCGGGTCGAGCAGCGGGTGGTCGCAGAAGCGCGGGATCTCGATCCCGATCTGCTCCGCGGCCCGGATGACCAGGGTGCCCTTGGGCACGGTGACCGGCACGCCGTCGATCGTCAGGCTGACGCCGTCGGGGTTCTTCGGGGGCTGCCCGCCGCCGGCGGTGGTTGAGGTCGTGGTGGTGGTCATGTGGTCACCATCCCGCTCGACTCCTTCGTGTCACGGACCGGGAAGAGCACGGACTTCTCCGGTGGGAACAGCTCGGCGGCGGGGGTGTGCGTGCCCGCCTCGAACTCCTCGCGGAACTGCTTGATCCCCGACGTGACGGGCATCGTCGCCGCGTCGCCGAGCGCGCAGAACGCCCGGCCGAGGATGTTCTCGCACATGTCGAGCAGCTTGTCGACGTCGTCGGGGGTGCCCCTGCCGTGCTCGAGGCGCGTCATGATCTGGCGCAGCCAGTAGGTCCCCTCGCGGCACGGGGTGCACTTGCCGCACGACTCGTGCTGGTAGAACTCCGTCCACCGGGCGACGGCACGCACGACCGAGACGGTCTCGTCGAAGACCTGCAGGGCCCGGGTGCCGAGCATCGACCCGGCTGCGGCGACGGAGTCGAAGTCGAGCGGGATGTCCAGGTGCTCCTCGGTCAGGATCGGCGTCGAGGACCCGCCGGGGGTCCAGAACTTCAGCCGGTGCCCGTTGCGGATCCCGCCCGCGAGCTCGAGCAGCTCGCGCATGGTGATGCCGAGCGGCGCCTCGAACTGGCCGGGGTGGGCGACGTGGCCGGACAGGCTGAAGATGCCGAACCCGGTGGACTTCTCGGTGCCCATGCTCTTGAACCAGTCGGCACCGTGCCGGATGATGCCGGCCACCGAGGCGATCGACTCGACGTTGTTGACCGACGTCGGCCGGGCGTACAGACCCTGGGCGCCGGGGAACGGCGGCTTGCTGCGCGGCTGCCCGCGACGACCCTCGAGCGAGTCGAGCAGCGCGGTCTCCTCGCCGCACTCGTAGGCGCCGGCGCCGGCGTGCACGACGATGTCGAGCGTGACGCCGCTGCCCAGCACGTCGCGCCCGAGGTATCCGGCGGCCCGGGCCTCGGCCACCGCCGACAGGAGCCGGCGGTAGACGTGCACGACCTCGCCGCGCAGGTAGATGAAGGCCTTCTCGCAGCCGATCGCGTAGGAGCCGATGGCCGCACCCTCGACCAGCTCGTGCGGGTTGGCCATCATCAGCGGGATGTCCTTGCAGGTGCCCGGCTCCGACTCGTCGGCGTTGACGACGAGGTAGCGCGGCCCGCCGTCGGGCGGGGACATGAACGACCACTTCAGGCCCGTCGGGAAGCCGGCGCCACCGCGCCCGCGGATGCTCGAGTCCTTGACCTCGGCCAGCACCTCCTCCGGCTTCATGGTCAGGGCCCTGCGCAGGGCCCGGTAGCCGTCGTGCTGCTCGTACGTCGCCAGCTTCCACGACTCCGGGGCGTCCCAGAAGCGGGTCAGGATGGGGGTCAGCGTGTCGGTCACTTGGGCTTCTCCTTCCCATCAGGGGCCGGCCCGGGGTCGGCAGCGTCGTCACCCGGCGCGCGCCAGCCGCGTTCCTTGGCGATGCCGAGGCCGAGCAGCGAGGCGGGTCCCGCGCCGACGCCCTCGTCGGCCCGTCCGTCGTTGAAGCCGGCCAGGACGCGGGAGATCTCCTTGAAGGTGCAGACGTGGTGCGCCCCGCGGGTCGGCACGACGTCCTTGCCGGCGCGCAGGTCGTCGACGAGCGCAGTGGCCGACTCGGGCGTCTGGTTGTCGAAGAACTCCCAGTTCGTCATGATGACGGGCGCGTAGTCGCAGCCCGCGTTGCACTCGATGCGCTCGAGGGTGATCTTGCCGTCCGGTGTCGTCTCGTCGTGCCCGACCCCGAGGTGCTCGGAGAGCCGCTCGAAGATCAGGTCGCCGCCCATGACGGCGCAGAGCGTGTTGGTGCAGACCCCGACCGTGTACTCGCCGTTGGGGTGGCGCTTGTACTGGGTGTAGTAGGTCGCGACGGCGCTGATCTCGGCGGTCGTGAGGTCGAGCAGCTCGGCGCAGAGCCGGATGCCCCGGCCCGTGACGTACCCGTCGACGGACTGGACCAGGTGCAGCAGCGGCAGCAGCGCCGAACGCGCCACGGGGTAGCGGGCGATGATCACCGCCGCGTCCGCGCGCAGCCGCTCGAGGACGTCGGGCTCGTACGGCTTCTTGCTCTCCGCGTCGACGTGCAGGTAGCCCGCCTGCTGCGTCATGTGCAGCGACCAGGTCTCTCCGTAGCCGTACTCACTCATCGGTCCACGCCTCCCATCACGGGGTCGAGCGAGGCCACCGCGACGATGACGTCGGCGACCTGGCCGCCCTCGCACAGCGCGGCCACGGCCTGCAGGTTGTTGAAGCTCGGGTCACGGAAGTGGGCCCGGTAGGGTCGGGTGCCGCCCTGCGAGACGACGTGGCAGCCGAGCTCGCCCTTGGCGGACTCGACCGCCTGGTAGGCCTGGCCCGGCGGGACCCGGAAGCCCTCGGTGACGAGCTTGAAGTGGTGGATCAGCGCCTCCATCGAGTCGCCCATGATCTCGCGGATGTGGTCGAGGCTGTTGCCGTAGCCGTCGGGACCGAGGGCGAGCTGGGCCGGCCAGCCGATCTTCTTGTCGGCCACCATGACCGGACCCGGGTTGTCCTGGAGCCGGTCGGCGCACTGGGCGATGATCCGCAGCGACTCGTACATCTCGTCGAGGCGGATCCGCAGCCGGCCGTAGGCGTCGGCGGTGGTCCGGGTGATGACGTCGAAGTCGTAGGTCTCGTAGCCGCAGTACGGGGCGCTGCGGCGCAGGTCGTGGGGCAGACCCGTGGCACGCAGCACCGGCCCGGTCATGCCGAGGGCCATGCAGCCGGCGAGGTCGAGCACGCCGATGCCGACCATGCGGCCCTTGACGATCGGGTTCTCGTTGAGCAGGTCCTCGAGCTCCTTGATGCCTTGGCGGACCTGCGGGATCATCTCGCGGATCGCGTCGATCGTGCCGGGCGGCAGGTCGGCGACCACTCCGCCGGGGCGGATGTAGGCGTTGTTCATGCGCAGGCCGGTGACCATCTCGATGATCCGCATGAGCCGCTCGCGCTCCCGGAAGCCGACCGTCATGACGGTCGTGGCGCCCATCTCCATGCCGCTCGTGCCGAGCCCGACCAGGTGCGAGCTGATCCGGGTCAGCTCCATCATCAGCACACGGATGACGCTGGCCCGCTCCGGGATGTCGTCGGTGACCCCGAGCAGCTTCTCGATGCCGAGGCAGAAGGCCGCCTCCTGGAACATCGGGGTCAGGTAGTCCATCCGGGTGCAGAACGTCACGCCCTGCGTCCAGGTGCGGAACTCCATGTTCTTCTCGATGCCGGTGTGCAGGTAGCCGATGCCCGCCCGGGCCTCGGTCACCGTCTCGCCGTCGAGCTCGAGGATCAGCCGCAGCACGCCGTGGGTCGAGGGGTGCTGGGGCCCCATGTTGACCACGATGCGCTCCTCGTGCAGCGAGGTGGCCTCGTCGACCAGGTCGTCCCAGTCACCCCCTTCGACGTTGAAGACCTTGGCGCCCTCGGCCAGCTGCTCGTCGAGGGGGCTGGTGGCGTACGGGTCGGTGGTGTTGGTGCTCATCAGTTGTACGACCTCCGCTGGTCCGGCGCCGGGACCGTCGCGCCCTTGTACTCGACGGGGATGCCGCCGAGCGGGTAGTCCTTGCGCTGGGGGTGGCCCGGCCAGTCGTCGGGCATCAGGATGCGGGTCAGCGACGGGTGGCCGTCGAAGATGACCCCGAACATGTCCCACACCTCGCGCTCGTGCCAGTCGTTGCCGGGGTAGACCGAGACGATGGACGGGATGTGCGGGTCGGCGTCGGGGCAGCTGACCTCGACGCGCAGCCGCCTCGTGCCGTGGGTGATCGAGGCGAAGTGGTAGACGGCATGCAGCTCCGCGCCGGACATGTCCGGGTAGTGCACGCCGCAGACGCCGGCGCAGAACTCGAAGCGCAGCGCAGGGTCGTCGCGCAGCACCCGGGCGACCGCGAGCAGGTGCTCGCGCCGGACGTGCAGGGTCAGCTCGCCCCGGTCGACCACGACGCTCCCGACGGCCTCGTCGAACGGGGCGCTGCCACCGACGAGGGCCCGCTCGAGCTCGTCGGCGACCTCGTCGAAGTAGGAGCCGTACGGGCGGGGCGCGGACCCCGGGAAGAGGATCGGCTTGCTCAGCCCGCCGTAACCGGAGGTGTCGCCGCCGAGCGAGGGACCCCACATGCCGTGGCGCACCCCGACGACCTCGGGCTCGCCCGCCTCGCCGGCGCGGGCCCGGTCCAGCGCGTCGATGTCGGCGGCGGTCAGGCCGGTGCCGGCGGTGCCCTCCGCCCGCTGCGAGGACGACGGCGGCTTCGGGGTCTCGGGAGGCGGGTTGACACTCATGCCAGCAGCCCCTTCATCTCGTGGGTCGGCGTCGCGCGCAGCGCCGCCTCCTCCGCGGCCCGCGCCGCGGCCTCGCGCTGCACGCCGAGGTGCGAGCTCTGGATCTGCTTGTGCAGCTCGATGATCGAGTTGAGCAGCATCTGCGGGCGGGGTGGGCACCCGGGCAGGTAGATGTCGACCGGGACGACGTGGTCGACGCCCTGCACGATCGCGTAGTTGTTGAACATCCCGCCCGAGCTGGCGCAGACGCCCATCGCGATGACCCACTTGGGGTCGGACATCTGGTCGTAGACCTGGCGCAGCACCGGGGCCATCTTCTGGCTGACCCGGCCCGCGACGATCATCAGGTCGGCCTGGCGCGGCGTGGCCGCGAAGCGCTCCATCCCGAAGCGGGCGATGTCGTAGTCGGGGGTGCCGACCGCCATCATCTCGATGGCGCAGCAGGCCAGGCCGAACGTCGCCGGCCACATCGACGCCTTGCGGACCCACCCGGCCGCGAGCTCGAGAGTGGTGAGCATGAAGCCGGCCGGCAGCTTCTCTTCCAGACCCATGTTTTCTCCTTCAGTCCCAGTCCACTCAGTCCCAGTCGAGCCCGCCGCGGCGCCACACGTAGGCGTAGGCGATGAACACGGTGAGGATGAACAGGACCACCTCGACGAGGGCGAACAGTCCCAGCTTGTTGAACGCGACCGCGAACGGATAGAGGAACACCGACTCGATGTCGAACACGATGAACAGCATCGCGGTCAGGTAGTACTTGATCGGGACCCGCCCACCCCCGGCGGCCTGGGGCGAGGGCTGGATGCCGCACTCGTAGGCCTCGAGCTTGGCGCGGTTGTAGCGCTTGGGCCCGACGACGAGGGAGGTGAACACCGACAGCGCGGCGAAACCGAACCCGAGCGCCAGCATGAACAACACGGGTACGTAAGGGGCGTTGCTCATCCTTGCTCACTTCCCTTTCGGTCGGCCAAGAGGCGTGGCGCCCCCATCCTAGGGGCGGGCCCCCCAAACGTCTTGACGGGCACGCGGGTCTCCTCTCAGGCCATTGGCGCCAGTCGCGCGAGCGTGTTGATGATCCGGTCACCCGCTCCCTTGCCCGCGGGCTCGGAGAGGTTGGCCATCAGCTTCAACAGGAACTTCATGAGGGTCGTGCGCGGCAGGCCGTACCTGGTCGCCAGGCGCATCACCTCGGGCCGGCCGATGAGCGCGGCGAAGTGGCGCCCGAGGGTGTAGTAGCCCCCGAGCTCCAGCTTCAGCCTGGTGTTGTAGGACTGCAGCACCCGCTCGCGGCCGGCTGCGTCGGCCCGCGCGAAGGCGTGGGCCATCACCTCCGCGGCGACGCGGCCGGACTCCATCGCGTAGGCGATGCCCTCGCCGTTGAACGGGTTGACCATGCCGCCGGAGTCACCGACGAGCAGCAGCCCGTCGGCGTAGTGGGGCTGGCGGTTGAAGCCCATCGGCAGGGCCGCGCCCCGGATCGGCCCGGTCATCGTCTCGTCGGTCATGGTCCAGTCGCCCGGCATCGCGCCCACCCAGCGACGCAGGACGTCCTTGTAGTCGACGTTGCCGAACGCCTTGGAGGTGTTGAGGATCCCGAGCCCGACGTTGGACCGGCCGTCGCCGACGCCGAAGATCCACCCGTAGCCCGGCAGCAGGACCTGCTTGCCGGAGGGGTCCTTGGCCCACAGCTCGAGCCACGACTCGAGGTAGTCGTCGCTGGTCCGCGGGCTCGTGTAGTAGGTGCGCACCGCGACGCCCATCGGCCGGTCGACGCGCTTCTCGCGGCCCATCGCCAGCGAGAGCCGAGAGCTGTTGCCGTCGGCGGCGACCACGAGCGGCGCCCGGAACTCGTGGCGCCGACCGGTCGGGCGACCGCGCTCGTCGACCGACCTGGCGGTGACCCCGACGATCCGGCCGGCCGCATCGGTGACCGGGCCGGTGACGTTGCAGCCCTCGAGCAGGCGCGCGCCGTTCTTGACGGCGTGCTGGGCCAGGACCTCGTCGAAGTCATGGCGGGTGCGCACCAGGCCGTACGGCGGGAACGCGCTGCTCTCGGGCCAGTCCAGCTGCAGCCGCATGCCGGCGCCGATGATGCGCAGCCCCTTGTTGCGGATCCAGCCCTCCTCCACCGGGGTGGGCACGCCGAGGTTGATCAGCTCACGCACCGCCCGTGGGGTCAGGCCGTCACCGCAGACCTTCTCGCGCGGGAAGAACGTCTTCTCGAGCAGCAGCACGTCGACCCCGGCCATCCCGAGGTAGGCGGCCGTCGCCGAGCCCCCGGGCCCGGCACCGACGACGATGACGTCGGCCGTGGTCGAGGCGGCACCCGACACGCTCATGCTGGCGGCTCCTGGACTCGAGATGGCCTTGTGAAGTCCTTCACGAACTGGTTTCGCCGAGCCTACCCCGTGCGTCCCGTCGCGTCAGGTCAGGGTGTCCTAACCTGTCGGGCGAGCCGGCCCGTCCGGTCGTCGGCGGCCCGCCCGACGGCGGGCGGACCGGTCGACCACCCGGCAGACCGCGCGAACCCCCGGGAGGCAGGTGGGCGGCATACGGCCGATCATTCGGGCGCGACCGCGGTGTGCAGCGCCACGATCCCGCCGGAGAGGTTGCGCCACCCGACCTGCGACCAGCCGGCCTGCTCGATCATGGCCGCGAGGGCGGGCTGGTCCGGCCAGGCCCGGATCGACTCGGCGAGGTAGACGTAGGACTCGGGGTTGGAGGAGGTGCGGCGCGCGACGGACGGCAGCAGCCGCATGAGGTACTCGGTGTAGACCGTCCGGAACGCCCGGCTGACCGGCCGGCTGAACTCGCACACGACGAGGCGCCCGCCGACTCTCGTAACCCGCCGGAGCTCACGCAGCGCCGCGCCGGTGTCCTGGACGTTGCGCAGGCCGAAGCTGGTGGTCACGACGTCGAAGCCGGCGTCGGCGAACGGCAGGCAGAGCGCGTCGGCGGCCGTGAAGGCCATGTCGGGGCGACGGCGGCGCCCGACCCGGAGCATGCCGAGCGAGAAGTCGACCGGCACGACCTCGATGTCCTGGTCGGCCCACGGCTCGCTCGAGGTACCCGTACCGGCCGCGACGTCGAGGACGCGCTCCCCGCGCCGGGCCGCGACGGCCCTGACCACGGCGCGTCGCCAGCGCCGGTCCTGCCCGAGCGAGAGGACGTCGTTGGTCACGTCGTACTTCTCGGCGACGGTGTCGAACATCGACGCGACGTCGACGGCCTGCTTGTCGAGCTGGGCACGGGTCATGCGGCCATCCTCGCACCACGCCAGGGTCGGGCCCGGCCACGAGCGGACTGCCGCCCCCGCGCAGTGCGGGTGGCCCGCCCCGCGCGGCGGGCCCGCCCCGCGCGGCGCACCCACGACCCGCGGGACCGGGCACCGTAGAGTTTGGCTCGATGTCCACCCTCCCCACCCCCGCCGCCGTCCCGACGCTCGTGGTGCGCACGGTCCCCGTCGACACCGCCGCGCCGCTGCTGCACCTGATCCCGGCGGGGCTGCCCGTCGAGCAGTGCGCCTCGTGGGTGCGTCGTGGTGAGGGCATCGTCGGCTGGGGCTGCGCGCTGCGTTGCGAGACCCGGGGGGCCACCCGGTTCCGGGAGGCGCAGGACTGGTGGGATGCCGTCCGCGCGCACGCGGTCGTGCGTGACGAGGTCGGCACGTCCGGGTCCGGCCTGGTGTGCTTCGGGTCCTTCCCGTTCGCCGACGACTCGGCCGAGGCCGCCTGCCTGCTCGTGCCGGAGGTCGTCGTGGGGCGCCGCGACGGCCGGACGTTCCTGACCTCCATCACGACCCGGCCCGAGCTCTCGCCGCTCATCGCCCCGCCGCCCGCCGCGGCCCCTGCGGCGCCGCGCGGGGTCGCCTTCTCCGACGGGGCCCTGACCCCCACCGAGTACGCCACCACCGTCGCGCGGGCCGTCGAGCGGATCAACGCGGGCGAGGTCGACAAGGTCGTGCTGGCCCGCGACCTCGTCGTGACGGCGGCCGACCCGATCGACCCCCGCTGGCTGCTGCGGCGCCTGGCGGAGGACTACGAGAACACCTGGGTCTTCGCCGTGGCCGGCCTCACCGGCGCCACCCCCGAGCTGCTGGTGCGGCGCGACCACGGCCTGGTCACCAGCCGCGTCCTCGCGGGGACCATCCGCCGCACCGGCGACGACGCGAAGGACCTGGCGCTCGCCGCCTCGCTGGCCAGGTCGTCGAAGGACCTGGAGGAGCACGAGTACGCGGTGCGCTCGGTCGCGGAGTCGCTGGCCCCGCACTGCTCGTCGATGAACGTGCCCGAGTCGCCGTTCGTGCTGCACCTGCCCAACGTCATGCACCTGGCGACCGACGTCGCCGCGGTGGCCGCCAACGGCGCGACCTCCCTGGCGCTGGCCGCCGCGCTCCACCCGTCGGCGGCCGTCGGCGGGACGCCCACCGCCGACGCCGTGCGGATCATCGGGGAGCTGGAGGGGATGGACCGCGCCTGTTATGCGGGACCGGTCGGCTGGATGGACGCGGCGGGCGACGGTGCGTGGGGAATCGCCTTGCGCTGCGGGGCGATCGACGTCGACGACCCACGCCAGATCCGGATCTTCGCCGGCTGCGGGATCGTGGCCGGCTCCGACCCGGAGGACGAGGTGGCCGAGTCCGTCGCGAAGCTGGTCCCGATGCGCGATGCCCTGACGGGCTCCTGAGATGAGTGCCCGGCCGACGGCGGCCCGGCTGGCCCGGGCGGTGCTGCAGCAGCTGTGGCTGGCCGGGGTCCGCGCGGTCGCCCTGTCGCCCGGCTCGCGCTCCGCCCCCCTCGCGATCGCCCTGTATGCCGCCGAGCGGGCCGGGGACCTGCGGCTGCACGTGCGCGTCGACGAGAGGTCCGCCGGCTTCCTGGCCCTCGGTCTCGCCCTGGGCTCGGGGGCGCCGGTGGCGGTCGTCACGACCTCCGGCACCGCGGTGGGCAACCTGCTCCCAGCGGTCATGGAGGCCCACCACGCGGGCCGGCGCGTCGTGGTGCTGAGCGCCGACCGGCCCGCGCGGCTGCGCGGCACCGGAGCCAACCAGACCACCCGGCAGGCGGGGATCTTCGGCTCCTTCGCCCCCTGCCACGACCTGGCCCAGGACGCCCCGGACGCGGTGGTGGCCGAGGCGGTCACCGCGGCGGTCCGGGCCTTCGGGCCGACCCAGCTCAACCTCCAGTTCGACGGGGACCTGCTTCCCTCCAGCGCCGAGCCGGACACGTGGTGGACCCGTCCGACCGCGCAGCGCCCGCCCGCGGACGGGGTGCTCGGTCTCGGGCGCGCCGGTGTCGCGACCGGTCCGGCCGGACCCGCCGGGGCCGCCGTGCGCTCCGGCCCGTACCCGGTCCCGGGGGGTGAGGTGCTGCCCGAGGGGCCACGCACGGTGGTCGTGGCGGGTGACGACGCCGGCCCGCAGGCCCGGCTGCTCGCCGAGGCGGGCAGCTGGCCGCTGCTTGCCGAGCCGACCTCCGGCGCACGGACCGGGGACCGGGCGCTGCGCACCTACCGGCTGCTGCTGGCCACGCCGTTGCGCGACGAGGTCCAGCGGGTCGTCGTCGTGGGCCACCCGACGCTCTCGCGACCGGTGATGGGCCTGATCGGCGACCCCGGGCTCGAGGTGCTCGCGGTGCGCGGCAGGTCCGGCGTGGCGACCGACCCGGGACGGGTCGCGCGACATCTCGACGTGGTCCCGACCGCCGCGACGGCCGACCCACCGGGCTGGTTCGAGCGCTGGAAGCGGGCCGACGGGCGGCTGGCCGCACGCATCGACGAGGAGCAGGACCGGACCCGCCCGACCGGCCTGACCACCGCCCGCGTGGTCGCCGCGGCCGTCGGGCCGGCGACGACCCTGGTGGTGGGCTCGTCGAGCCCGGGACGCGACCTCGACGTCATGGCCGATCCCTGGCCGCCGCGGGAGCACCGCTTCGTGGTGGGCAACCGGGGCCTGGCCGGCATCGACGGGACGACCTCGACCGCCGTCGGGGTCGCCCTCGGCCGGTCCGGGGCGACCCGGTCGCTGGCGCTGATGGGCGACCTGACCTTCATCCACGACTCCAACGGGCTGCTCATCCCGCGGGGGGACCGGCGCCCCGCCCTGACCATCGTGGTCGTCAGCGACGACGGCGGGTCGATCTTCGCCACCCTGGAGCAGGGGGACCTGCGGTATGCCGCGGCCTTCGAGCGGGTCTTCGCGACCCCGCACGGCACGGACATCGAGGTGCTCTGCCGGGCCAGGCACACGGCATACGAGCGGGTGACGGAGCTGGACCGGCTGGCCGAGGTGCTGCGCGAGCCGCAGGCCGGGCTCAAGGTGGTCGAGGTGCCGGTGCCGCGTGAAGGGCGCCGCGCCGAGGCGGCCCGGCTGCGCCGCCTCGCCACGACGTTGCCGCTCTGAGGTGCGCGCGGCTCGGTCAGGTGGGCCGACGCAGGGGCCACGTCGCCACCCCGCCGACCTCCTGACGGGCGGCCTCGACGAGCGCGGCGTTGTCGTGGGCCTCGCGCCCGGAGGGCAGCACCAGCGTGTCCTCGAGCCCGATCCGGATCGCGTACCCGGCGGACCGCGCCCAGCGCAGCACCGGCCAGGTCCACACATCTGCCCCGTGCACGAGCACCTGGGCCGGCAGCATCCCGAGCGCCGCGAGGATCCGCTCGACGGCCCACCTCCCGGTCGAGCCGCGGCTGGTGCCGGGGACGGCCTCGACGAGGATGCGCTCGACCTGCCACGGCCAGTGGGTCGCGACGAACCGGGTGGCCGCCTGCGGCGTCCAGATGCCGGCCTCCACGGTGATTCCCCTGGTCACGAGGGTCCGGGCCAGCTCGGCGGCGCCGTCCTCGTGCCAGTTGACGCTCGCACAGTCCGGCCCGCCCAGCTCCGGACCGGGCCAGGCCTGCACGAGGGCGAGCTTCTCGTGGCTCGTGCCGGCGATGCCGTCCCGCGTCGTCACCGAGACCCGGACGCCGGGCGCCCGCTCCCGGATCGCGCCGACCGCGGCCACCACCTCGTGCGGGTCGAGGGTCTCGAGACCCCGCTCGTCGCGCGGGTGCACGTGCACCATGGCTGCGCCTGCGGTCGCGGACGACAGCGTCGCCTCCGCGAGCTGCGCCGGGGTCAGCGGCAGCCGCGGGTGGGTTCCCGGCCGCCGGCTCCCGTTGAGGCAGGCCTGGATCACGGTCGCGACTCCTCGAGCACCCGCGCGCAGCGGACCAGCCGGTCGCGCCACCACTGCTCCCGGTCCGCCGGTGCGGCCAGCGCTGCGAGCCGGTCGGGGCTGACCGGGGGCCGCCGGACCGGTAGCGCTCCCCCGGCCGGTCGCAGCGGAGCGTCGGTGACATCGCCGTCGAAGAACCCGACCGTACCCAGCCCACAGGCGAACTCGAGCGAGGGCAGCGCCGCCGCGAGCGCGGCGCCGGCGGCGATCCCGACGCTCGTGTCGAGTGCGGACGACACGACGGCGGGCAGCCCGCACTCGGCGACGACCTGCAGCGCCGCAGCGACCCCGCCGAGCGGGGCGGCCTTGACGACGACGACATCCGCTGCGCCGAGCCGCGCGACCCGGAGCGGGTCGGCCGCCTTGCGGATCGACTCGTCGGCAGCGATGCGCACGTCAATGCCCTTGTGTGCCAAGGCGGTCCGGAGCCGTCTCAGGTCCTCGACCGTGGCACAGGGCTGTTCGGCGTACTCGAGGCCGTATGGCGCCAGCCGGCACAGCGCGTCAACCGCGGTGTCGAGGTCCCACCCGCCGTTCGCGTCCACGCGGACACGTCCGCTCGCCCCCAGCGCGTCCCGGGTGGCCGCCACCCGGCAGACGTCGTCGGCGAGGCTCTGTCCGGCGTGGGCGACCTTGACCTTGGCCGTGCTGCACCCGTCGAACCGGGCCAGCACCCCGGCGACCCGATCCGGCGCCACGGCGGGGACGGTCGCGTTGACCGGGACCACGTCACGCGCGGGAGCCGGCTGGGCGGCATACGCCCAGTCGATCCCGGCCGCGAGCCAGCGGGCGGACTCGGTGTCGTCGTACTCGACGAACGGGGCGAACTCCCCCCAGCCACGCGGCCCCTCGAACAGGAGCGCCTCGCGCGTGCGCAGCCCGCGGAAGGGGACGCGCATCGGGATCGAGACGACCCGCGCGGTGGCGAGCAGGTCGTCGGTGCTGGGCAGGTCGGTCACGAGGCCATCATGACCGACGCGGCCGGCCGTCCTGCGCGCACCTTGCTCAGTGCGAGCCCGGGAAGGCCTCGTGCCGGTCACGGGTCGGGTCGGGCGCCGGCGGGTCGGCCGGGTCGGCCGGCGAGGCATCCTGCTCCCGGCGCGGGTCGGGGCAGCGGCCGCGGTGGCGCGCGCCTCCGCACGAGCGGTGGCCGGCGAACCAGATGAGGGGGAAGACGACCCAGAACCCGTGCCCGCCCGTCATCAGGACGACCGCGAGCACGACGAGCACGAGCCCTGCGGTGATGGCGTGGCGTGGGGTGAGCATCGAGACCTCCAGCGGTGATTTGCTTCCCTCACGGTACGTCGCGCGGGCTGGAGCCCCCGGGTGCGGTTGTCAGCACCTGGCCATGACATCTGTCAGTCGGTCAGCGCGGTCAGGAACACCTTGTCGAGGTCCTTGGCGTCGCGCGCCACGTAGGCCTGCCCTCCGGTGGCCTGCGAGATCTGGCGCAACGCGTTGGTGTCCGCCTTGCTGCCCAGGGCGATGCTCAGGATCCGCACCGGACGTCTCGGGTCCTTCAGCGCAGCCACCTGCTGGCGCACCTGGGCGAGCGTGGCACTGCCCGGGTCCTCGTTGCGGCCGTCGCTGATCAGCACGATCGTGTTGGACCCCTGTCGCCAGTGGGACTGGGCCGTCCGGGCCGCCGCGATGACCGTGTCGTACAGCCCGGTCGCCCCGTCGGCCTGCAGCCGCGCCACCGCCTGCTGCAACCGGTCCCGGGCGCTGACCCCGCCCACCGTGCGCGAGAGCGGGCCCGGGTCGAGCACCACCGTGTGGTCGGTGCGCCCCTCGTGCCGCGAGAACGTCCACAGCCCCACCGCGGTGCGGTCGGAGAACAGCGGCAGCGACGCTGTGATCGAGGCCTTGGCGAGGTCGAGCCGGGTCGCGTTGTCGGCTGCCGGCACCCGCTCCCTCATCGACCCGGACACGTCCAGCACGACCAGCACCGACCCGGGACGGTCCAGGGCACTCCACCGCTGCATCGTCTGGGCGACCGTGCTGACCGCCGGCGCGGCCGGCACGTACTGGGGCTCGCTGGCGATCGCGCCCTCCGCGGCCACCGGCGAGGGCGTCAGCCGTGGGGTGCGCCAGCCCGCCTGCGCGAACGCGCGGGCCGCCTGACCGGTCACCAGGAACTCGGCGAAGCGGTCCAACGCGGCCCGCTGGGCGTCGTCGACCCACGGCGCACGGACCGTGATCAGCGGCACCTGCACCGGGTCGACCCCGTCGCTGGGGTACATGGCCGCCAGCGGGATCTTCGGCCGGGAGTCGTTGAAGGCGATGACCTCCTGCTCGGTCATCGGCACCAGCGGCGCGTTCTGCAACGCCGCACCGGGGCCCTTGGCCTCGGCCTTGAGCGGCGCCAGGTCCCTGGCCGGGTTCGCGTCCAGCCCGGCCATCGCGCTGTGCGCCCCCAGCAGGGCCCGGCGCACGTCATCGACGCTCTCCGTGTCCGCGACCACCCGCTCGGTCAGGCTGACCGTCGCCTCCAGGGCCACCGCGGTCCGTAGCGGGTCGCGCCAGAGCAGCCGTACCCGGCCCCACTCCGGATGTCCTTGGGCACCCCAGCCCCGGCCGTCCTTGGCCAGCCCCAGCAACCGGTCCCAGCTGGGCTGCCGGCCCGGCCACCCCAGCGCCTGCGCCATCGGCTTGGCCGCGGCCACGACCACCGGGCTGACCGCGACGACGGGGTAGGCCCGGGGCAGCAGGGCCGACAGCTCCGGTCGCCGAGCCAGCACCTCACGCCACACCGTGCCGTCCGGCACCCACGCGGTCGGTGCCGCAGCGCCGCCCTTGGACTCCGATGCGGCCAGCAGGGTGTCCCCGAACTCCATGGCGTCGGCCGTCACCACCCGGGTGTGGGTACACCGTCCGTCGACCAGGGACGCCGTCCCGGCGTCGAAGGCCTTGGCCGCCTGCGCCACCAGCGGCGCCACCGACGCCGATGCCGTGATCGACAACGGCACCCGCTGCGGCCCGCACGCCGCGGCGGCCACCGCCTCCGACCCCGGCGTGCGGTGCGACACGGTCCACCACCCCAGGCCCAGGGCCAGGGCCACCACGACGACGAACGCCGTAGGTGTCAGGAGACGGCTCACCCGCGACACCGGTGCCCGGTGTCTGCCCCCCCGCCCCGAGGAAGATCTGTGCGTGGTATGTGCAGCGGCGTCAGAACCGCCCGGTTCGCTCCCCATGCGCAGATTCTGACAGCCCGGCGCGCCCTCGACAACGGAGGTCGACCGGATTGGTCGCTGCCGCCCGCCCCGCGGGGCGAGGCGCCGGGTGTCCCCCGGGTGCCTCAGTGCTGGTAAGTGCCCACCACGATCGCGCGTCCGAGCGTCTTGAAGGCCAGGTTGAAGCTGAGCAAGGCGTTCGAGGTGGTCGCGTCGATGCCGAGCGAGTCCTCGCCGACCGCGTGCACCACCACGTAGTACCGGTGCACCATGTCGCCCGGCGGCGGCGCGGCCCCCATGAAGGCCACCTGACCGCCGTCGTTGCGCAGCATGAAGGCACCCGGCGGCAGGCCCGCCCCACCGGCCGCCCCGGCCCCGGCCGGCACCGAGGTGACCTCGGCGGGGATGTCGACCACGGCCCAGTGCCAGAAGCCGGACGGCGTCGGCGCATCGGGGTCGAACATCGTCACCACGTAGCTTCTCGTCCCCTCCGGCGCGCCGGACCAGGTGAGCTGCGGGCTCGTGTTGCCCCCCGCCGCGACCTGGTCGTCCTTGAGGGGCCGGCCGTCGGTGACGTCTGCGCTCGTCACGGTGAACGAGGCGACCTTGGGCAACAGCTCGTAGGGATCGGGGTGCTGGGGTCGATCGAGGCTCATACCTGCACCGTAGCCGCCCGGTGCCGGCGCCAACCCACCCAGGCGGTCCGATCCGACCGAACGTCCGGCCCCTACCGGCCGAGTCGCACCTCGCGCGGGTCCGCTACCGCACAAGCGACCCGTTCGACGTGTCGTCGCGGCATGGGCGGCAGCGCGCCCAGCTCGAACCACGCCGTCTCGGTCGCCTCGTCGTCACCGGGCCGCGGCTCGCCGGAGACCCACCGGCAGCGGAACGTGTGGTCGAGGTACTGGCCCCGGTCACCGTTGACGTGCCGGATCACCTCGCCCGCGCTCACCCACACCAGCCGCTCCACCTCGGCGACGACGCAGGTCTCCTCGAGCACCTCGCGCACGGCGGCGACGTGGGGCTCCTCGCCCGGGTCGACGATCCCGGTCACCGGGGTCCACTCACCGGTGTCCGACCGGCGCAGCAGCAGCACCTCCGTGCCGTGCCCGACCTCTCGCAGCACGACCGCGGTGCACCCGGGCAACCACAGCAGGTCGTGGCCGATCATCGTGCGCAGGTGGGCGACATACGGAGGGATCGGCATACCGGCGACCCTAACGCCGCCGGCCCCTCACCCACCGATGCGGGTATGCCGCTCAGCCGGCGCCCGTGCGGGGGCGCCGCCGGGTGGTGGGACCCGCGGCCGGCGGCAGTGCGGCCGGCGGCAGTGCGGCCCGCAGCAGGGTGCACGCGGTGTGGACGGTGAGCGCGCGGGCGGCCGGCGGCTGCAGCGCGCGCACGTCGAGCAGCACGATGAAGGCCTCCCACCCGATGACCATCGCGAGCGCCGAGACCAGGTCGCCGTACTCCGTCGGGGTGAGCAGGTCCTTGGCCGGCTCGAGCGCCCACTCGATCCAGGCGATCCGGCGGAAGCCTCGCCGCGGCGTGCCGTCCGGGCTGGGGACTCCTTCGACGGTTAGCTTGACCAGCCTGCGCCCCAAGGGGAGCGACGGCTCCATCGACCGGTACAGCTCCGCGACCAGGACCGTGAGCCGTTCCTCCGGGTCGCGGGAGGTGACGCGCTCGAGGGCGTGGTCCACGTCGACGTTCATCAGCCCGACGGTGGCGTCGAGGACGAGCTGGTCGACCGTTGGGAAGTGCAGGTAGATCGTCCGGCGGGACACGTCGGCCTCCGTCGCGATCTCGGCCATCGACGGCTCCACACCGCGGGCGAGCAGGGCCATGGTCGCATCGACGATGGCGCGTCGGGTACGGCGGCGCTGGGCCGCCCTTCCGGTGGTGGGTGGGGAGGTCGTGGTCACCCTGCAAGAGTAGCCAGGCCTGCACTGAGTGCATACCAATGCACTTGACAGGGCGACTCTCTTACTTTACAACTGTGTTGTCGCTACACATCAGTGCACTACGAGGAGAACATCATGACCGAGCTGAGCCCCGAGGACCGGACCGCCGCGGCGAACGCCGCAGAGGTCGACGGCCCCGTCACCCTCATCAACGGCTTCGTCGTCGACGAGAGCCGGGACGAGGCGTTCACCGCGCTCTGGCGGCGGACCAGCGAGTACTTCGTCCGCCAGCCCGGCTTCGTCTCGCTCCGGCTGCACCGGGCGCTCAGCCCGGGTGCGCAGTTCCGGTGGGTCAACGTGGCCGGCTGGGAGTCCGAGCGCGCCTACCGCGCGGCCCATTCGACCGACGAGTTCCGCCGGGTCGTGACGGCCGCGGGCTGGCAGGCGTTCCCCAGCGTCCCCACGCTCTACGAGGTGGACACCGAGGTCGTGCCGGCCTGAGTCGTGGGACTCCGGCCGGGTCGTCGTTAGGGTCGGTCCGTGAGCACCGAGCGCGCTGCGGGCGCCCCCTCCGAGATCTTCGACCCGAGCGAGTGGGATGTCGTCCCCGGCTTCGGCTTCACCGACATCACCTACCACCGCCGTCGCACCCGCGAGGGGCGGCCACGGCCCGAGTCGGGTGTGGTGCGGGTCGCCTTCGACCGGCCCGAGGTGCTCAACGCGTTCCGCCCGCACACCGTCGACGAGCTCTACCGCGCGCTCGACCACGCCCGGATGACACCGGATGTCGGGGTCGTGCTGCTCACCGGCAACGGGCCCTCGCCGAAGGACGGCAAGTGGGCCTTCTGCTCCGGCGGCGACCAGCGGATCCGTGGTCGGTCGGGATACCAGTACGCGACCTCTGCGGACGCCGACCCGACCGCGGCCGGCGTCGACGAGGCGCGCGCCAGGGCGGCCGGCGGACGGTTGCACATCCTCGAGGTCCAACGCCTCATCCGGACGATGCCCAAGATCGTGATCGCCGTCGTCAGCGGCTGGGCCGCCGGGGGCGGGCACTCGCTGCACGTCGTGTGCGACCTGACGATCGCCTCGCGGGAGCACGCCCGGTTCAAGCAGACCGACGCCGACGTGGGCTCCTTCGACGCGGGCTACGGGTCGGCCTACCTGGCCAGGTCGGTCGGCCAGAAGCTCGCCCGCGAGATCTTCCACCTGGGCCGCACCTACACCGCCGAGGACATGCACCGGATGGGCGCGGTCAACATCGTCGCCGACCACGCCGACCTCGAGCGGGAGGCGCTGCAGGCCGCCGCCGAGATCATGGGCAAGAGCCCACAGGCCCAGCGGATGCTGAAGTTCGCCTTCAACCTGGTCGACGACGGGCTCACGGGCCAGCAGGTGTTCGCCGGCGAGGCGACGCGACTGGCCTACATGACCGACGAGGCGATCGAGGGCCGCGACCAGTTCCTGGAGAAGCGCGACCCCGACTGGACGCCCT
>NZ_JBDIAQ010000011.1:0-47665 GCF_039812505.1 Intrasporangium sp.
GACCGGCCACCCACCATCAACCTGCACGCCGTCCACCCACGCGCGTCATGACCCCGACTTACGCTACGTGGCATTGCATCCCGACCACGTGCCCCCGATGGCGCCGAGGGGATTCACCTCCGGGAAGTCCCACACCATGGGAATTGCTTGACGAGCGAATAGGTTCTTGGGGCGGTCCTCCGCCGGATACCAGACGGCGCAGCTGTTGTTGTAATCGGCTACTTTGCTCAAGATGCACGCCAGATACAGGGTGACGGAGTTGGCGTAGGCCTCGGCGTGCTCGGGGGTGTGGCCGGCTTCCTTGGCGTCGGCGGCGACCCGGTCTCGGGCCTCACCGACGAGGTCGCTGAACGTCGTCAGCGCCACCAGCTGCCGGTTCGTGAAGAGCTGCCAGAAGTGCGTCATCCCGTATCGGTAGACGTTGATCCGTCCGGGCCAGTCGAACAATTCGCCCTCAGGCACGTCCTCGGGACGATCGATGTTGGCGGCCGCCGACTGAGTGTGGTCGGCTGGGAGGTAGAGCCGCTGCCGAGCGCCCTCGGCTACCACCGACATGAGTTGCGCGCCGAGGCCGTGGACACGGCTCTGCTCGCGAACATATGACAGCGGGACAGGGGTATGGCACGAAATGCAGGCCGCGCCAGTGCGGCCCACGGTTCCTTCGATGACCGGACCAGAGGCGCCCGTCTCGATGTCGAATGTCACTTGCCCGTTCCCCACGACCGGCACGGCCCACGTCTTGCGGTCCTTCTTCTTCGACAGCCAGAAGGAGCGGACCAGGGGCATTGCAATCCCACAGGCCGGGTTGGGACACGTCACGGTTCTTGCCCAGATCCAGGCGATGACGTTGGCCGGCTTCCCTGCGACCTCGGCCTTGGGATAGAGATGCCCGATCCGCTCCTGCGCCTCGTCACGCATCCACTGGCCATACCGCCGCACGTCCTCGGCGAGCCCACTCGCGCGCGGCCAGCCGGCGATCCCGGCCACGTCCGAGGCCGCGCCGGGGAACACCGGGGGCTGAGCGGCATACCGCGGGGGTATCTCGATGAGCGCCTTGTTGATGAGGACGGCTACCGGGTTGAGGTCGGAGGCGTGGGCCTCGAGGCCGAGCCGCTGGGCCTCGAGCGGGATGCTGCCGCCCCCTGCGAACGGGTCGAGGATCGGCGGCGGGTTGCCGTCGGTCGACCTCAGGATCTCCGCGTGCGCCTGGGCGAGGAGGCGCTCGTCGCCGGCGTTCTCCCAGACGACGAGCCGCTCGATGAGCTCGAAGAGGCGCTTGCGCTCGGCGTCCTGCGCCTCCTGGGTGGGGAACTCCGCGGGCCGCGAGCTCGGGTCGTCGACGAGCTGCGCGAACAAGACCGCACGGGCCGCGGCCAGTGGTCGCTGCGCCCACCATTTATGAACCGACGAGGGGTTGCCGCGGTAGATGTAGTTCTCGCGCGCCGACTCGCGGTTGATCGCCTCGAGCGGCAGGGCCACCTCGATGAGCTTGCGCTTCGTCGTGGGCTCACTCATGGGCCGTCATCTCCTGCTGCTCCTCCGTCGAGGCCGTCGTGCCCCGTGGTCTACTCCCCCGCGTCGCGCGCGGGAACTTCGGGCCCATGCCGTAGGTCACGGACGGCCCGCGACTGGCGGTGCTGGTCTTGACGAGGATCTCGCGGGCCACCAGATCGGCGAGGTAGCGACTGGCCGTCGCCGCGCTGACGTCGAACACGGCCCGCACTGCCCGTGCGTTGACCTCGCCATAGGCACGAACCATCGCGACAATCTGGGTGGACACGAGATCGTCGGCGGTCGGACGGCGGTAGGCCAGTGAGCTGCCGAGAGCGTCGATGACGGGCTTGGTCAGCCGATAGGTCGACCGGCGCAGGCGGGCGCTGTTGCGCGTTGCCTCGATGAGCTCTCCTCGCGCTGCGAGTTGTCGCAGCAGTGCCTCAGCCTCGTCCTCATCGCGTTGGAGGACGGGCGCGAGGGCGTGCGCGGTCGTGGTCCGCTCCATCCTCAAGGCGTCGAGCACGATCAGGGCGACCGGATCTCTCCGCAGGTCGTCGGGCAGGGTCGCGACGAACTTCACCACGTCGTCCTCCGGCGCGCCACCGTAGAGACTCACCGAGACACTCCGCGCGTCGCTGGCGAAGACGGGCAACCGATGCCCCACCTCGGCCATCGCCACGTACACGCGTTCGATGCCGACCCCGGCTGCCTCCGCAAGGCCGATGGCCCGCACTGCCTGGGCCAGCACAGGGTTGCGTGACCGGGCCGGAGCCGTCAGGACGGTCTGCGCCGTGACACCCACGACGAATCCCCCGGGTGAGCTCACCCGCAGCCACTCCGGGGAGTGTTCGACGAACGTCGCGTCGCCAAGCCCATGGTCGCGGTGCATGAAGGCGTTGACGAGGACTTCGCGGACAGCGGACTCGGGGACGTCTGCGATGAGCAGCTGCTGTGCATGCGGCAGGTTGACCGGCGTGTGGGTCATCCCGCGCAGGACGAAGTCCTCGATGGCGGACAACGCCTCGACCCCGGTCCCCCTCACATCTTCGTTCGCGGTCAGCTCACCAGACATCGACGTCTTCCGGATGTAACGGAAATGGGTGCGCCCCATGTCCGTCAACAGCACGGCTCCCGCATTGTTCAGCTGCCGATCCGCCGTGAGCAGGCCCAGCCGGGCAAGCAGCACGGCCACGGGCTGGTCGGCCCACAGCTGCCTCTCCTGGGCCGGCACCTCGCGGAGCCGACGCCGGACGAGCCCGACGGCGACGTCGTCCACGTCGTCAATGCGGCTCCCGGAAGCGGCGGCAGACCAGTCATAGCCACCCCGGTCGCGCATGACGGCAGCGATCCGGATTGCACTCATCGACACGCAGGACGATCCCAGCCGCTCCGTCGACCGGTGACGCACCTGGTGAACGGTCGGGCTTCGTGGCACCGAGATCACCGTCAGGTCGATGCCCTGCCAGGTCTCGGACTCGACGGTGACGATCAGGCCGGGATCGGTCAGCTCGTGGATCCGGCGCTGGGTCCGCACCGGGTCGAGCGGTGACCCCACAAATGCCTCCGGGCCACCGTTGCCGTCCCGGACGCCGACCACGACGGTGCCGCCGTCGGCGTTGGCGAAGCACGAACAGGCATCCGCAAGATTGACCATGGTGTCCTCGGCCGAACGCCCGACCGTCTTGAACTCGAGGTGCTGCGACTCCAGATCAGCGGCCGCCATGCCATCAGCGACCTGCCGCAATGCCGTGGCGACCTCGTCACTGATCACGCGTTTCCTCTTAATTCCCTCATGGCGTTGCCAGTCACGCTACATCAAAACTCACCTGGAAACTTCGCCCGCCCGCACCTCATCGCGGCTCGCCTCCGGCAGCCCACGTCTTGGCCCAGTTCTGCACGAACTTGTCGGTCTTGAAATCGACCCCCATGGAGTCGTCGAAGGGGCGGGTCAGGTAGCGGATGCGGTCGTGCTCGGGGCCGTCCGGACTGACCTCGACCAGTGCGAGACGGTAGTCACCGCCGAGGTTCTTGGCCGTCAGCACCTCGTTGCGGGTGATCGTGAAGTCGTCCGCCCCCTCGAAGCGACCCTTGACCTCGATCTTGAAGACCGAGCCGTCGGGCGCGCTCGAGCGGATGTCATAGCCGGGATGGTTGTGCGCCAGCTCCTGCGGATGCCGGCCCAGGCGCCACTCGGCCGCCATGACGGCCTCGACCGCGCGGCGCTCGACGAAGGCCGTTTGCCTGGTGTAGGTCGCGACGGGCGCCGTGCGTGCGCCGGAGAGGCGGTCGAGCAGGCCCTGCGAGATGACGAGGGCGGCACCGGCCACGACAGGTGGCCGGACCGTGAGCGCCGCGTCGGCGGCCAGCTCCGCCATGCGCCGCTCGAGTCGCCGCTCGAGCTCTCGGGCTCGGCGGTAGGCGGTCTCGGGTCGGATCCGCAGGGTGCGGCCGGCCGCCTCCTGGTCGAGCAGCTCGCCGTGGCGCGCGTCCCAGTAGTTGACCTCGGCGATCAGCCGTCGCCGCACCTCGGCGCGGGTGTGCTGGACGGCGGGCAGGACCCGGGCCGCGACGGCGGTCTCGTGCTCGGTGGTCGAGTTCGCGATGGCCCAGTCGACCGCGATGTCCTCGGCGCCGCGGGCGAGCCACGGTTCGGCGAGCACCTGCTCGACCACCGGGTCGGAGTCGGTCGGCATCGGCTGGTAGTCGAGATAGGGCGCCGGCCCCGCGTCGCGGGCACTGCCGCCGCGCAGCAGCTCGACGTAGCTGAACCGCTTCGACACCGTGTGGCTGTTGCCGTCGACGATCTCCTCGGCGAGGGCCACCAGCAGCCGGGGCACCTCGGAAGGGTCGTCCGAGTCGAGCAGCACTGCGCCGAGCTTGAGGCTCTCGCGGTTCCGTTCGACCGTGAGGTCGACGAGGGCGTCGAGCAGGGGGTGCCCGGGCGCGACGAGGTCAGCCAGCGGCATACCGCTGACACGGACCCGGTCCCGCTGGAAGGTCACGCGCTCGTAGGCGGCCAGCACGGGTGCACCCAGGCCCATGGCGCGGTCGCGGTCGCGTATGAGCCACGGGACGTGGCTGACTTGGTAGCGCCCCTCCTCGCGGCGGGTGGCTCGGCCGCCGAGCCGTGCGAGGGCCTCGAGGAAGAACGCCTCGACGTAGTGCGGCTGGAGTCTTCGGGCCATGGCCTCCTCGATGCGGAGGCGGATCTCCTCGACATCGACGTCGGCCATGACCTGGTGGTGCAGCGCGCGCTCGGCGAGCAGCTCGTCGAGGCCCTGCCCGACCGTCTCGTCGATCACGGTGTCGAGCCGGGCGCGGACCTCCGGCCGGTCGCCGTAGCGGATCGCCTCCAGGAGCAGGCCGCGCAGCGGGTTGTTCTCGAAGGCGTCGCCGAGCACGTCGAACACCTTGCCCGCGTAGGCCTTGCGCTGTTCTTCGATCTTCTCCAGGAGGCGGATGAACACGTCGCCCTCGCGGGTCTCCTTGGCCACGAGGTTCCACAGGTGACAGACCTCGGTCTGTCCGATGCGGTGGATGCGCCCGAAGCGCTGCTCGATCTTGTTCGGGTTCCACGGCAAGTCATAGTTGACCATCAGGTGGGCGCGCTGCAGGTTGAGGCCCTCACCGGCCGCGTCGGTGGCGACGAGGACCCGGACGTCGGTGTCCTGCGTGAAGCGCTCCTGGATGGCGCGGCGCTCCTCACGGCGGATGCCGCCGTGGATCGTGACGACCACCTCGTTGCGCCCGAGCAGGGTGCGGATGCGTTCGACGAGGTAGTTGAGCGTGTCGCGATGCTCGGTGAAGACGATGATCTTGCGCAGGCTGCCGTCGCTGTCGCGGGTCAGGTCGTTGTCGGCGAGGATGCCGCGCAGCTCGCTCCACTTGCGGTCGTGGCCCGAGTGCCGCACCCGGCCGGCGATCTCGATGAGGTCGGTCAGGTCGTTGATCTCGTGGTCGAGCTCGGCGATGGTCCGTGCCGCGGTCGCGGCGTCGACGACGTCGTCCTCGAGCTGCTCGAGCTCGGCGCCGGCCAGGTCTTCCAGCCGGTCGTCCAGGCCATCGTCGTCGTCTCGGCCGAGGATCTGCTCGACCCGTCGCCGGAAGCTGACCTCGTCGGGTCCGTTGGCCATCTCGCGGCGCCGCTTCTCGAGGCGCCGCTTGCGACGCTCGAGGCTGCGCAGGATGGCTTCGGGGCTCGAGGCGAGCCGGCGCTGCAGGACGGTGAGGGCGAACCCGACGGTGTTGCCGCGGCGGCCCTCGCCCTCCGCCTTGAGCCGGTCGGCCCGGTTCATCTCCTCGCGGACGTACTGCGTGACCGCCTCGTAGAGGTCCTGCTCGTCGTCGGACAGGTCGTACGGCACGGTGTAGGCGCGGCGCTCGGGGAAGAGCGGCTTGCCCTCCATCGTCAGCAGCTCCTCCTTGACCATCCGGCGCATGAGGTCACCGGGCTCGACGCTGTGCACGCCGTCGCGGAACCTGCCCTCGAACCGGTCGCCGTCGAGCAGCGCGAGGAAGAGCTGGAAGTCCTCCTGCTTGCCGGAGTGCGGTGTCGCGGTCATCAGGAGGAAGTGCCGGGAGATCCGGCCGAGGAGCTGGCCGAGCTGGTAGCGCCGGGTCGTCTTGAGCTCGTTGCCGAAGTAGTGGGCCGACATGCGGTGCGCCTCGTCGACGACGACCAGGTCCCAGTCGGAGCGCTCCAGCTCGGCCATGAGGTCCTCGTTGCGCGACAGCTGGTCCATGCGGGCGATCAGAAGCGGGTGGTGCTCGAAGACGCTGCCGTGGACGGTCGCGTCGATCAGGCTACGGGTCAGAGCCTCGAACCGGAGGCCGAACTTGTCGTAGAGCTCGTCGAGCCACTGCTCCACCAAGCTGCCGGGCGCGACGACGAGGCAACGGGCGAGGTCACCGCGGAGCATGAGCTCCTTGATGTAGAGGCCACACATGATCGTCTTGCCGGCGCCGGGGTCGTCGGCGAGCAGGAAGCGCAGTGGGGTGCGGGGAAGCAGCTCGCCGTAAACAGCCTTGATCTGGTGCGGCAGCGGTTGCAGGTCCGAGGTGGCGATGGCCAGCATCGGGTCGAACAGGGCGGCATACCGGATGCGCAGAGCCTCGGCGGCCAGCCGCCAGGCCTGCGCGTCGCCGACGAAGGCCCGGGTGAGCCCAGGCTTGGCGATGCGAAGGTTCGGCTCGTGGTCGCGACGCAGGATGGACTGCCCAGTCCTACCGTCCGCCTCTCGGTAGGTCAGGACGATCGCCTGCCCGCCGACCCAGCGAGTCGTGACGACGTCGACCGGAGTCGGACCCGCGACGCCGGTGACGCTCACCCCGGGGACCAGCTCCTCGAGCGTCGTCCTGATCTGGTCCTCGAACGCCGAGCCCGGATCCCAGGTCACCCCGTCCCCCTGTCCTGAAATCATGCGGTGAACGCCACTTGCAGCCCAGATCACCCCATTGCTCTTGATGGACGTGATCCCGGCCAAGCCGAAGCGGGGCCATTGTCGCATCATTCCGGAGGAGATAATTACAAACGGGTGCGGCTCTCCTGAAGGGACTGTCAGGCGGCTGTCGTGTCCGCGTTGTAGCGGGTGTCGTGGGTGCGGTGTCGTTCGTGTTTGAGGTGGAAGGTCCAGTAGCTGTCCCAGTCGGCGTTGCTGCGTAGGGCTCGGAGTTTGAGGATGGCTTGTGCGCCTTGGAGTCCCCAGCGGGCGCCGGTGAGGTCGAGGCGGTCTTTCACGAGGTGTCGGCAGGCGCCTTCGATGATGCCGGTGGCGATCGGCCAGCCGGCTGCCAGTGCTGTCGGGTAGTTGAGGTAGTCCTTCTTGGCGAGCAGGTAGTCGGCGCAGCGGTCGGCGTTGCGTCGTGTCTGGGGGTCGAGGTTGCGGCGGGTGGCTTTGCGGCGGATCGCGGCGGCGACCGTGGAGGCCTGCCCGCTCAGGACGGCGTGGGCCTTCTCGGCGACCCAGGTTTCGGCATCGGGGTCGGCTTCGGGGAAGAACGACCAGGCCGCGGTCCAGATGTACTCCAGTACGTGGATGAAGTCGCAGACGATCGAGATCTTGATCTTGCGGGCTGTGGCTTCGGCCTGGATGCAGTCGATCTGGTGCCTGGCTCCGTCGACGAGCGCGACCCAGGTGCGCTGGTGGGTGGGGTCACGACGCTGGGCTTCATCGAAGATCGAGCTGATGACGGTGGCTGCGTTGTCGACCACGCTCGCGGTGAGCCACTTGTTGCGCGCCTTGGGTGACACCGGCCGCTCGGCCTCGGGGTCGCGTCCGATGATGTCACGCGGGGTCCGCGGGAGCGGCGTGAGGTCGTAGACGGCACCGATCTCGGCGACCCGTTTCCGGTTGCGTTTCTCGCCCTTGCTCAGCCTGGTCTTCAGTTTGCCGGTGGCCTTGGCTGCCGCCTTCGCGGTCGCCGGGCGCAGCGCGTCGGGTCGCATCACGATGCCCTTGCCGTCGGCCGAGAGCACCAGCAGGTCACCGTCGGTGGCCTCGGCGTGGGTGCGTGCGGGCCGGTCGTAGAAGGCGTCGAAGTCGACCGCCGCACGGACCGCGAGCTGTTCGAGCTGGCGCTTGCCCAGACCGATGCCGGTGACCCGGCCGACCGCGTCCCTGGCGTCCTGGAAGCTGCCGCGGGAGGCCTCGATCGCGGACAGCTCCCGCAGGCCGTGGGAGTGCAGCTCGACCGGCAGGTTCAAGCAGGCGTCGGCCGGATAGAGGTTGCGCTGCCCGCGCCGGCGGTAGGCGCAGCGGGTCACCTCGACCGTGCCGAAGATGGTCTGCAGCGGCCGCAGGTGACCGGTCTCGACACTGCCTCGCCGGTTGCCCTCGACGTCCACGACATCGTCGCGGCGCGGCTCCCGGGCGGCCCGCAGGTCCAGGTGGTCCTGGAACAGCTGCCGGACCAGCTCGCGCAGATCGACGGTCAAGCGCTGCTCGAGCTCGCCGTGTGTCAGGCCGGCGGCCTCCTGATCGGTCAGGAACGCACAGACCTGCTCGAAGCGGTCCCGGCTGGGCTTGAAGGCGGTGACGTCGGCGTGGTCGGCGGCGGCGGTGGCCATGGGGAGCTCCTCCCGATCGGTGATCCTTCAGTGTTACCGCTGTAGGATGATCGGTGGGGATCCCACGCCGCCGGCCAGGAGAAGACGCCATGAGCAAGCCCGCGCAAGAGCTGCCGTTCGCGGCGACCCGAAGAGCGCTCGCCGAAGCCCTCGGGCAGATCGACGGGCTGCTGCCCGGATCGCTGGTGGTCCGCATGATGCGCTGCGGGAAGCGCAACTGTGCCTGCAAGGCAGACCCGCCGGTGCTGCACGGGCCCTACACCCAGTGGACCCGCACCGTCGCAGGCAAGACCGTGACCAAGATCCTCACCGACGAGCAACTCGCCCGGTACCAGCCATGGTTCGACAACACCCGACGGCTTCGAGACCTCGTCACCAAACTCGAGATCGCTTCGCTCCACGCCATCACGACCAGCGACCAGCCAAGGGCCACGTCCGACGCCCCGGCGTCCGCGTCAGCACGGCGACCACGCAAACCCCGGGATAACCCCCGGCCAGGCCACGAATCCCAGCCATCAATCAGCCCAGCAGTCGGTGCCCACTCAGGCCAGGCCGAGCCTTGACACGCACACAACGCCGCGCTCAACGAACGAACCTCCGTCCCTCCAGCGGAGCCGCACCCATTACAAACGGTGCATCTCAGGCACGGGCACCTGCTTGTCGCGCGCCTACGGCACGACTGCGCGGCATACGCGACCTACTTCGGGGCGCATGGCCTTCGAGACCCCGCAACGCGTCCGAACCGGGAAACACGTTGCCGCAAGGGCCAAGCCCAAGCGGGCGCGGCACAAGCCGTCAGAGGGTATATACCCAGACTCAGGAAGCCGCCGCGACGCAGCCTCCATCCGCCGGTGGGCCTGGTCATCAGGTTCCGCATGATGCGCCGGAGCATCCGTGCCGGCGAGACACCGCATTGCTCGAGCGGTCGGTCACGCTCTGGGCTCCGACGGCGGCACACTCTCACCGCACCGGCCTTCCCGGCGTCAGTGGCCTGACGTTCGTCGAGGTCCGCGACCGGCAGGCCGAGGACCTCGATGAGCGGTGGCGGTGGGATTTGAACCCACGGTGGAGTTGCCCCCACACACGCTTTCGAGGCGTGCTCCTTAGGCCGCTCGGACACGCCACCGGGGCAGACCTTACCCGAGCCGCCGGTCCGCGAAGAAATCGACCAGCAGCTCGGCCGACTCCGCCGCACGCACACCCCCGACGATATCGACGTTGTGGGTCGCGAGTGGGTCACGGGTCAGGTCCCACACCGACCCGCAGGCCCCGGCCTTGGGGTCCCACGCCGCGAAGACGATCTGGTCGAGCCGGGCCGCCATGGCCGCCCCGGCGCACATGACGCACGGCTCGAGGGTCACCACGAGGCGGCACCCGGCCAGGCGCCAAACGCCCAGCCGCCGGGCCGCCTCGCGCAGGGCGAGGATCTCCGCGTGACCCGTCGGGTCGGCGCGCTCCTCGCGCACGTTGTGGCCGCGCCCGATGACCTCACCCTCGGGCGAGAGCACGACGGCACCGACCGGGACGTCCTCGGACCCGACCGCCAGCTCGGCCAGCTCCAGTGCCGAACCCATCCACTCCTCGTACGTCTCGGGCGTCACGGTCGCGGCGGTCGGGGCCGGCTGGGCTCGCTCCTTCACGCGATAAGTTTCCCCCATGGACGTCCACGTCGCCGACCATCCGCTGATCGCGCACAAGCTGACCTACCTGCGCGACAAGCGGACCGACAGCCCGACGTTCCGGCGACTGGCCGACGAGCTGGTCACCCTGCTGGCCTACGAGGCGACCCGCGAGGTGCGCACCGAGCCGTTCGAGATCGAGACCCCGGTGGCGGCGACGACCGGGATCAAGCTGGCCAAGCCCAAGCCGATCATCGTCCCGATCCTGCGGGCCGGCCTCGGGATGCTCGAGGGCATGGTGCGCCTGCTCCCGAGCGCCGAGGTCGGCTTCCTGGGGATGATCCGCGACGAGGCGACCCTGCAGGTCTCCGCCTACGCCAACCGCCTGCCGGACGACCTCACCGGACGGCAGGTCTTCGTGCTCGACCCGATGCTCGCGACCGGCAACACGCTCGTGATGGCGATCGACTACCTGACCGACAAGGGCGCCCGCGACATCACCTGCGTCTGCCTGCTCGCCGCGCCCGAGGGGATAACGCACGTCGAGCGGGAGCTGGCCGACAGCGACATACCCGTCAAGATCGTGGTCGGCACGGTCGACGAGCGGCTCGACGAGCGGGGCTACATCGTCCCGGGTCTCGGAGACGCCGGGGACCGCCTGTACGGGGTAGCCTGACCCGTACCCCGACACACCCGCGCGCCTCCCGTCATCGCGGCACCCGGGTCGGCAGACTGGATGGCGACCCATGCCCCCTCGGGGTCGTCCCCGGTCTGGAGCTGCCCCTCATGTCCAAGGTCAAGAAGATCATCCTCTGGGTGGTCGCCGGCTTCTTCGCCTATGCGGTGTTCAACTCGCCCGACCAGGCAGCCGGCATCGTCAGCGACATCTGGGGAGTCCTCGTGCAGGCCTTCTACGCGATCCTGCAGTTCTTCGACTCGCTGCTCAGCCGGACCTGAGGCGGCCTGCGCTCCGTGGCCCTGCTCCGACCGGACATGCCGACGGCGCTCGCCCACTACCTGCTGCCGGGCGAGCGGGTCGTCGTCGCCGTGCACCACCACTGGGCCAGGGTCGCCGAGCCTGTCGGGTCGGCCGGGGCCGGGCTGGTCGTCGCGCTCTGGGTCGACTCCAACATCACGACCCGCACCGAGTTCATCGCCACCGTGGTGTGGCTCGGCTTCTGCTTCCTGGTGGCCCGGGCCCTCTGGCACGTCCTCGAGTGGCGCCACGACTGGTTCGTCGCGACCGACAAGCGGCTGCTGCTGCGTTACGGCCTGGTCACCCACAAGGTCGCGATGATGCCGCTGATGAAGGTGACCGACATGAGCTACGTGCGCTCGGTCTCCGGCCAGCTGCTCGGCTACGGCGAGTTCATCATGGAGAGCGCCGGCCAGGACCAGGCGCTGCGGGTCGTCAACTGGGTGCCGCACCCAGACCGGACCTACCGGGCCATCTGCGCCGAGATCTTCCCGCCCGCCCCGGACGAGCGCGTCGAGCCGGGCCCGGACCCCGACGACGAGCCACCCGGCGGCGACTCCCCCGGCGGGTCACCGGGCTACCCAGACGTCCCCTCGACCCACAGCGCGGTATCCGAGCGCCTCGACTCGTGGTCCCGCGCACTGCCCGTGCAGGGCGGCGAGCAGTTCTACGCGAGCGAGGACATCCGCGAGGGCCGGCACGGGGCCCGCACCGGCCCGATCATCGAGCGCCCCGGCCGGCGGCGCCGCCGCGGTCGCGGCACCGGTGCCTGAGCGCGACATACCACAGTTCCCTACCAAAAGTCAGTATGCCGCTGAGGGCGCTATTCGGCCCCGCTGGGTTTAGCGTGTGGGAAGTCGTTTTGCACGATCCACGGAGGCCCCCATGTCAGTCTTCAGGACCAAGTCGATCGAACAGACCCTCGCCGCTGCGGAAGACGAGCACCACCACCTCAAGAAGCGGCTGACGGCGCTCGACCTGACGGTCTTCGGCATCGGTGTCATCATCGGTGCCGGTATCTTCACGCTGACCGGCCGGGCCGCCCGCGACTACGCCGGCCCCTCGATCGCGCTGTCCTTCGCCATCGGCGCGATCGTCTGCGGCCTGGCCGCCCTCTGCTACGCCGAGTTCGCCTCGACCGTGCCGATCTCCGGATCGGCGTACACCTTCTCGTACGCGACCCTGGGCGAGCTGGTCGCGTGGATCATCGGCTGGGACCTGCTGCTGGAGATGATGCTCGGGGCCAGCGTGGTCGCCCAGGGCTGGTCGCAGTACTTCGTGACGTTCCTGAGCCAGATAGGCGTCACCTGGCCCGAGTCGATAGGCCCGGGCTCGCACTTCGACCTGGCGTCCTTCCTGCTCATCGCAGCCCTGACGGCCCTGATCGCCTACGGCATCAAGGAGTCCATGCGGGTCAACCTGGTGCTGGTCGGCGTCAAGCTGTTCATCGTCGTCTTCGTCATCATCGCCGGCCTGTTCTACATCAACCGCGACAACTGGTCGCCCTTCATCCCGCCGGCTGCCCCGGGCGCGGCTGCCGAGGGCCTGACCACCCCGCTGTTCCAGTGGGTGACCGGGGTGACCCCGTCCACGTTCGGGGTCCTGGGCATCATGGCCGGTGCCGCCATCGTCTTCTTCGCCTACATCGGGTTCGACGTCGTCGCGACGACCGCCGAGGAGGCCAAGAACCCGCAGCGCGACCTGCCGATCGGGATCATCGGCTCGCTGGTCGTGTGCACCATCCTCTACATGGCGGTCTCGTTCGTGATCACCGGCATGGTCAAGTACACCGAGATCGATCCGAAGGCCGCCCTGGCGACGGCGTTCCTCGACGTCGGCCAGAACGGGTTCGCCACCCTGATCTCGGCGGGAGCGGTCGCCGGGCTCACGACCGTGGTGATGACCCTGATGATCGGCGGCACCCGCGTCACCTTCGCGATGAGTCGCGACTGGCTGCTGCCGGAGAAGCTCGGCGAGACCCACCCCAAGACAGGCACCCCGATCCGGCTCACCGTCATCATCGGCGTCACCTGCGCGCTGATCGCCTCGCTCACCCCGATCGGCAAGCTGGAGGAGATGGTCAACATCGGGACCCTCTCGGCCTTCCTGCTCGTCTCGCTCGCGATCCCGATCCTGCGCAAGCGGCGCCCGGACCTGAAGCGCTCCTTCAAGGTCCCCGGCAGCCCCGTCGTTCCCTGGCTGTCCGCGCTGCTGTGCTTCTACCTCATCCTCAACCTGTCGATCGAGACCTGGCTGCGCTTCCTCGTGTGGATGCTGATCGGCTTCGGCATCTACTTCGCGTACTCGCGCAGCCACAGCCGGCTCGCGACCGGGGACGAGTTCGGCCAGACCGAGCAGCGCGGGATGCCCCAGATGCTCGACGAGGGCTGAGCCCCGCCGGGCCCTGATGTGCTTGGCTGGCGGCATGGAAGACATCGCCGCCAACCTGCACACCGTCGAGGGCCGGATCGCGGCCGCCTGCCGCCGCGTCGGGCGCGACCCGTCGAGCGTGCGGCTGCTGCCGGTGAGCAAGACCATGTCGACCGACAAGATCATGGCGGCCTACGACGCCGGCTACCGCCGGTTCGGCGAGAACAAGGTCCAGGAGGCCCACGACAAGTGGGAGCGGCTGCAGGATGTCGAGGGTCTCGAGTGGGCCGTCATCGGGCACCTGCAGCGCAACAAGACCCGGCTGGTAGCGCAGTTCGCCAGCGAGTTCGAGGCCCTCGACTCGCTCCGGCTGGCCAAGGAGCTCGACAAGCGGCTGCAGGCGCAGGGGCGCCGGCTCGACGTCCTGGTCCAGGTCAACTCGTCCGGTGAGGAGAGCAAGTTCGGGCTGCCGCCGGACGAGGTGGTCGGCTTCGCCCGCCAGCTGGCCGCCTTCGACGCGTTGCGGGTCCACGGCCTGATGACGCTGGCGGTCTTCTCGTCGGACCGGACGAAGGTGGCCGGGTGCTTCCAGCGCATGGTCGAGGTGCGCGAGCAGCTGCGCCAGGCCGACGACGTCGCCGTCGGCGAGGGCTGGGACGAGCTGTCGATGGGCATGTCCGGCGACTTCGAGCTGGCCATCGAGTACGGGGCGACCGTCGTGCGCGTCGGCCAGGCGATCTTCGGCGCCCGGCTCGACCCGAACGCCTACTGGCCGGGCGCGGCCGACCCGGCGGCAGGCTGAGCCCGCGAAGCCGGCGGGCGGCGGGCGGCATACGGGCTGTGCCGCGGAACGACCACTATTCGTGGCGGTCGCGCCTTCTGAGCACGGGTGAACGCCGTGCGGACGAATAGTGGTCGTCCGGCGGAACCTGTGGATGGTCCGGCAGGCCGGCGCGCCCGATCAGGGATCGTTCACCCATGCCGCTGCACCCGATCGCCCGTACCCTCGATGCCCGTGGCGGAGTCGCCAGCATCGCCGAGCTCCGCCGCTGGTACAGCGCCCGCGAGATCGCCCGTGCCGTCGCCGACGGTCACGTCCTGCGCGACGCACCGGGACACTACGCGCTCGCCTCGGCGGACGAGGCGCTGCGGGCGGCGCGGCGGATGCGCGCGGTGGTGGTGACCCGCAGCGCCGCCGCCTTCTACGGCTGGCGACTCAAGATCCAGCCACCCCGACCGGAGATCGCCGTCCCGCGCGGTCGCAAGGTGAGCGCGGGCGACCGGCAGCGCCACGCGGTCAGCTGGCGGGCCCTGCCGCCGGAGGCGCTGCGGGGGGCCCATGTCACCACTCCGGTGCGGACCGTCGTCGACTGCGCCCTGGTGCTCCCCTTCGACGAGGCGCTCGCCGTCGCCGACTCGGCCCTGCGCAGCGGCAGCGTGGCTTCGCAGCAGCTGCGCGAGGCCGCGCAGGACGTCAAGCGGGCCGGACGCCGCCGCGCCCTGCGCGTCGCCGAGCACGCCGACCACCGCGCTGAGAACCCGTTCGAGTCCGTCGTGCGGGCCATCAGCCTCGACGTCGCGGGCCTGCGGCTGCAGCCACAGGTCGCGCTGCGCTCGGCCGGCCGGGTCATCCACCCGGACCTCGTCGATACGGACCTCGGCATCGCCGTCGAGGCGGACAGCTACGAGTACCACACCACCCGACAGCAGATCGACGTCGACTGCCACCGCTACACGGAGCTCGGCCTGGGTGGCTGGCTCGTGCTCCGGGTCTCGTACCAGCAGGCGATGCGCCGGCAGGGCTGGGTGCGCTCCACCTTCGAGCGTGCGGTCGAGTACCGCCGGAGCACCCCCTTCCGAGCCGGCGCGCCCGGGTGAGCGTCGCACGCTGAGCGCGTTCGTCCGATGTCCCGGCCGGTATGCCGTCGGGCCAGCCGGGTGCCGAGCCGCGCGGTGCCGCCTCGAGCCGGGTCAGCGGCATACCCGCCGTGCCGGGGAACGACCACTATTCCGTGCGCGCAGGCCCCACCCCGCACGAGCGCCCGGTGACCGGCCCGATGGTGGTCGTCGCGCGCACCGGTCACAGTGCCTTGATGATGTCCTCGACCCGGTCCTTGGCGTCGCCGAAGAGCATCGCCGTGTTGTCGCGGAAGAAGAGCGGGTTCTGCACCCCGGCGTAGCCCGCGGCCATCGACCGCTTGAAGACGATGACGTCGCGCGCCTTCCACACCTCGAGCACCGGCATCCCCGCGATCGGCGAGGACGGGTCCTCGGCGGCGGCCGGGTTGACGGTGTCGTTGGCCCCGATGACGAGCACTACGTCGGTGTCCGGGAAGTCGTCGTTTATCTCGTCCATCTCCAGGACGATGTCGTAGGGCACCTTGGCCTCGGCGAGCAGGACGTTCATGTGCCCGGGCAGCCGTCCGGCCACCGGGTGGATGCCGAACCGGACCTGGATCCCGCGCTCGCGCAGCTTGTGGGTGAGGTCGGCGACCGGGTACTGCGCCTGCGCGACCGCCATGCCGTAGCCCGGTGTGATGACGACGGTGTGCGCGCTCTTGAGCAGCTCGGCGACCTCGGCGACCGTCGTCTCCCGGTGGTCGCCGTAGTCGACCTCCTCACCGGTGACGGCCCCGTCGGACCCGAAGCCGCCGGCGATGACGGACACGAACGACCGGTTCATCGCCTTGCACATGATGTAGGACAGGTAGGCACCGGACGAGCCGACGAGCGCGCCGGTGACGATGAGCAGGTCGTTGCTGAGCATGAAGCCCGCCGCCGCGGCGGCCCACCCCGAGTAGCTGTTCAGCATCGAGATGACAACCGGCATGTCGCCGCCGCCGATCGAGGCGACCAGGTGCCAGCCGAAGGCCAGCGCGATCACCGTCATGATCCCGAGCGGCAGGATCGCGGGCGAGGCCACGAACCACACCATCAGCGCGAGCGAGACGAGCACCGCCGCGAGGTTGAGCCAGTGTCGCGCGGGCAGCATCAACGGCCGGCTGGAGATCTTGGCCGACAGCTTGAGGAAGGCCACGATCGATCCGGTGAAGGTGACCGCGCCGATGAACACCCCGAGGAAGATCTCCACGAGGTGCACGGCGCCCTCGCCACCCGACGCCGCCTCGGCGGCGAGCGCGGCCACCGGATGCGTCTCGGTCGACACGAGGTAGGTGTTGTATCCGACGAGCACCGCGGCGAGCCCGACGAAGCTGTGCAGCATCGCGATGAGCTCGGGCATCTCGGTCATCCCGACGCGGACCGCGAGCCGGACCCCGATCGCGGCGCCGATCGCCATGGCGACGATGATCGCGACCCACTCCGGCAGCCCGGCCGACTTGCCGGCCAGCCACAGCGTCGCGACGAGCGCGATGGTCATGCCGACGATGCCGTAGGTGTTGCCCCGCTTGGAGCTCTCGTGCCGCGACAGCCCGGCGAGACTGAGGATGAACAGGATCGCGGCGACCAGGTAGGCGGCGCCGACGATGGCGAGGTCGGTCGTCATCGGTCAGCCCTTCCGGAACATGGTCAGCATGCGGCGGGTCACGGTGAAGCCGCCGAAGATGTTGATGCTCGCGACGAGGGTCGCGACGAACCCGACCACCGCCACGGCCGCGATCGAGGAGGTCCCGGACGAGCCGAGCTGCAGCAGCGCACCGACCACGATGATGCCGCTGATCGCGTTGGTCACGGACATCAGCGGCGTGTGCAGCGAGTGCGCGACGTTGCCGATGACGTAGAACCCGATCACCACCGCGAGCGCGAAGACGGTGAACGGGGCGAGGAACGTGCCCTTCGACAGGGCGGTGATCACGATGAACACGAGGGCGGCGATCGCCATACCGGTATGCCGCCGGGTCAGGCTGCGCGGGCCCGTGGGCTCGGTCTTGGCGACCTCCTTGTGCGCCACCGGCGGCGCAGCAGGGGCCGCACTGACCGGCAGCGGTGGCGGCGGCCAGAGCAGCTCGCCGTCGCGCGCGACCGTCATGTTGCGCTGCACCGGGTCGTCGAAGTCGAGCACCAGCTGCCCGTCCTTGCCCGGGGTCAGCAGCTTCATCAGGTTGACCAGGTTGGTGCCGTAGAGCTGGCTGGCCTGCGTCGGCAGCCGCGCGGCCAGGTCGGTGTAGCCGATGATCTTCACGCCGGTCTCGGTCACGACCAGCTCGTCGGCGACCGCGCCCTCGACGTTGCCGCCGTTGGCCGCGGCCATGTCGACGATGACCGAGCCGGCCTTCATCGACCGAACCATCTCGCCGGTGATCAGCCGCGGCGCCGGCCTGCCGGGGATCAGGGCCGTCGTGACGATGATGTCGATGTCGGGGACCTGGGCGGCATACATCTGCGCGGCCCGTCGGTTGTACTCCTCGCCCATCTCCTTGGCGTAGCCGGTCGCGCTCGGCCCGGCCTGCGCCTCGGGCATCTCGACGGCGAGGAACTCGGCCCCCATCGACTCGACCTGCTCGGCGACCTCGGGCCGCGCGTCGGTCGCGCGCACGATCGCGCCGAGCGAACGGGCGGTGCCGATCGCGGCGAGCCCGGCCACCCCGGCGCCCACCACGAGGACCTTCGCCGGCGGCACCTTGCCCGCCGCGGTGACCTGTCCGGTGAAGAACGAGCCGAACTCGTGCGCCGCCTCGACGACCGCGCGGTAGCCGGCGATGTTGGCCATCGAGGAGAGGACGTCGAGCGACTGCGCCCGGCTGATCCGCGGCACGGCGTCCATCGCCATCGCCGTGACACCCGCCGCGCGCAGCTTCTCGACCAGCTCCGGGTCCAGGGCCGGCGCCATGAGGCTGACCAGGACCGTGCCGGGCCGCAGCAGTGCGATCTCGTCGTCGGTCGGCGGGTTGATCGCGTGGACGATGTCGGCGGACCAGGCCGTGTCTCGGTCCACGACGCGGGCACCGGCAGCGGCATACCCCGCGTCGTCGAAGCTGGCCGCCACCCCGGCGCCCGACTCGATGACGACGTCGTAGCCGAGCGCGACGAGCTGGCCCACGGTCTTGGGTGTCGCGCCCACGCGCGTCTCATGCGCGTGGGTCTCGCGGGGGACACCGATCTGCACGATGGCTCCTTCGTAGTGGTGCTGCCCCCGAACCTAGAGCACGTCGCCGACACATTTCATGCGCCCGGGTGGAATTGAGACGTGGGACCGCGGCTCGCCCCGGACGTATGCCGCTCACCTCCCGCAGCTGCCCGCGACACCGCCGGCGCGTCGAGCAGCGCGTCGGCGAGGTCGAGGTCGATCACGAGGGCATCGACCAGCCCTCCGGTGATCGCCGCGAGCACCGCGGCCCGCTTGGCCGCACCTGCTGCGAGGCCGACGACCTGCCCGATAGCGCGCAGCTGGGCCGCGCTGACCGTCACCGTCCGGTCGGCGAGCGGGCATCCGACCGCGGCCCCGTCGGCGTCGAAGAGGACCCCACCGATCTCGCCGACCACGCCCGCGGTCGCGGCGGACTCGCGGTCGGCGGGGCAGGCCGAGTCGAAGACCGTCGACAGCCCGGGCTGCCACGCGCCCACCCCGACCACCGCGACCGTGACCCGCGAGGCCTGCCCGAGCACCCGAGCGACCTGCGGCTCGCGCCGCAGCGCGGCCGCGGACGCGGCGTCGTCGAGCAACAGCGGCGCGTAGAAGATCGACGCCGTGCCCCCGGTGGCCCGGGCTGCCCGGCGCACGATGGCGACAGTGCTGCTGTCGTAGCCGGGCAGGTCCAGGGCCCCGCTCAACTGCACCACGTCGACCTTCGGCAGGTCGTGCAGGCACCGGGTCATGACGTCGACCGAGCGTGACCACGGCAGGCCCAGCACATCGCCCTCGGCGAGCAGGTCGGCGAGCAGCTCCCCAGCGGCGGCTCCGAGCTCGCCGGACGACGCAGCCACGGCGAGCGTCGACTCCAGACCCGAGTCGGTCCGCGTGGCCGCCCGGCTCTGGACGACGAGCACGTGACGCAGCCCCAGGACCTCCTGCAGCCGCGCCGAACGGTCCAGGTCGATCCCCCCGCGAGCCACGATCTCGAACCGCACGATGCCGGCCCGGCAGGCGTAGTCGATCAGCCGGGCCACCTTGAACCGGGAGATCCCCAGGGCTTCGGCGATCTCGACCTTGGGCTGCCCCAGCAGGTAGTGCCGGCGCGCCACGGCGGCGGCGAGCACCAGCTCGCCGGGACCGCGGCGCTCCACGACCACGTGGGCTCACCCCTTTGCCCTGTTCCGGGTGACGTATCGGTATCGATGCCGCCCGATCCCCGGCCCTCCGGTTGACAGGCGTGACGCGAGTCACTTTACTCGCACGTGCATGGTCATGCTCGGATGAGCAATTCGCATCAAGGAGGGCCAGTGCACCTGACGAGCCGTCGACGCCGTGACCACCTCGACCACACCGGCGGCGAACCGGCCCGCCCGCGGCGTCGCGGGTTCCGGGTCGGCGTCCTCGCCCTCGCCATCGGGGCGGTCCCGGCCCTGTCCGCCTGTGCCGGCTGGGGCGGCGGCGGTCTCGGCGGCGGCGGGGCCGACAGCATCAACGTGCTCATGGTCAACAACCCGCAGATGGTCGATCTGCAGGGCCTGACCGAGAAGTACTTCACCGCCAAGACCGGCATCCACGTCAACTACACCGTGCTGCCCGAGAACGACGTGCGCGACAAGATCAGCCAGGAGTTCACCAGCCAGGCCGGACAGTACGACGTCGCCTCGCTCAGCAACTTCGAGATCCCGATCTACGCCCGGGCCAAGTGGATCTCACCGCTGGACGACTTCATCGCGAAGGACCCCGGCTTCGACCAGGCCGACATCCTCAAGCCGATGCAGACCTCCCTGTCCGAGGGCGGCAAGATCTACGGCGAGCCCTTCTACGGCGAGTCGTCCTTCCTGATGTACCGCAAGGACGTCCTGGCGGCCAAGGGCATCACGATGCCCTCGCACCCGACGTGGCCGCAGGTGGCCGACATCGCCGCCAAGGTCGACGGGGCCCAGCCCGGGATGGCCGGCATCTGCCTGCGCGGGCAGCCCGGCTGGGGCCAGATCTTCGCGCCGCTGACGACCGTGGTCAACACCTTCGGCGGCACCTGGTTCGAGAAGGACTGGACGCCCGGCGTCAACGCGCCGCCGTTCGTGGCGGCGACCCAGTTCTACGTCGACCTGGTGCGGGCGCACGGCGAGAAGGGCGCCCCCCAGGCCGGCTTCACCGAGTGCCTCAACAACGTCACCCAGGGCTCCGCTGCGATGTGGTACGACGCGACCTCGGCGGCGGGTTCGCTCGAGGCGAAGGGCTCCCCGGTGAAGGGAAAGATGGGCTACGTCGCGGCACCGGTCGTCAAGACGAAGAGCTCCGGATGGCTCTACGCGTGGTCCTGGTCGATCCAGGCCGCGAGCACGAAGCAGGAGAACGCCTGGAAGTTCATCTCCTGGGCGTCGGGCAAGGACTACGAGAACCTCGTCGGCGAGCAGCTCGGCTGGGCGAGGGTCCCGGCCGGGAAGCGCGCCTCGACCTACGAGAACCCGAAGTACCTCGAGGTGGCCGCCGCGTTCGCCGAACCGACGAAGGAGGCCATCGAGGCGGCCGACCCGGAGAACCCGGGAGTGCAGCCGCGGCCCGCGCCGGGCATCCAGTTCGTCGACATCCCCGAGTTCCCGGCCCTCGGCACCCAGGTCAGCCAGTACGTCAGCTCGGCCATCGCCGGCCGGATGAGCGTCACGGAGGCGCTCGACCGGGGCCAGCGGCTGGCCGAGGACGTCGCCGAGCGCTACCAGTCACGGGAGGGCAAGTGAGTACCGCGACCACCCCCGCAGAGCCGGCCCGCGCGTCCGCACGGGCGGGCGAGCCGTCGACCTCGCTGAAGAAGGCCGGCGACTGGGCCCGGCGGGCACCGCTGCTGCCGGCGCTGATCTTCGTCATCATCGTCACGCAGCTGCCGTTCATCGCGACACTCGTCGTGTCGTTCATGAACTGGAACGCCTACTACCCCGACGAGCGCGGGTTCGCCGGGTTCGACAACTTCAAGCGGGTCTTCACGGACATCAACGCCCGCCAGGCCGTCCTCGTCACGATCTACCTGACGGTGGCCTGCGTGCTGATCAGCCTGGTCCTGGGCCTGCTCATCGCGCTGCTGCTCGACCGGAAGTTCCGCGGTCGCAGCGCCGTCCGGACCCTGATGATCACCCCGTTCCTCATCGTCCCGGTGGCGGCGGCGCTGCTGTGGAAGCACGCCCTCTACAACCCCGAGTACGGTCTGTTCAACGGGGTGCTGACCTGGCTGTTCGGCAAGGACGCGGTCCAGCCCGACTGGATCTCGATGGCGCCGCTGTGGTCGATCATCTTCGCGATCGTCTGGCAGTGGACCCCGTTCATGATGCTCATCCTGCTGGCCGGCCTGCAGTCCCGTCCGCTCGACGTCGTCGAGGCGGCCCGGATCGACGGTGCGAACGGCTGGCAGATCTTCCGCAACATGACCCTGCCGCACCTGCGCCAGTACATCGAGCTGTCCGCCCTGCTCGGCGCGATCTACATCGTGCAGAACTTCGACCACGTCTTCACGATCACCTCGGGCGGGCTGGGCACGGCCAACCTGCCCTACTTCATCTACGAGACCTTCTACACCGCGCAGGACTACGGACGTGCCTCGGCCGCCGGCGTCATCGTGGTCATCGGCACGATCGTCATCGCCACGCTCGCGCTGCGCACCGTGTTCAGCCTGTTCAAGGAGGAGTCGCGATGACCGCCCCGGCACGCACGGACGACCCCGGCCGTGTGCCGCCCAGCCAGGGCGCGCAGGCCGGCTCGCGAAGCCTGCAGATCGTGCACCGCAAGCCGCCCCGGAGCCACGCCCTGCTGTCGCTCGCCGCGTGGGTCATCGGCCTGCTGTTCGCGCTGCCGGTCATCTGGATGATCCTCACCTCGTTCCACAGCGAGACCGACGCGGCGACCAACCCGCCGAGCGTGTTCGCACCGCTCAGCCTCGAGGGCTACCGCACGTTCTTCGCCGCCGGACCGTGGCCGAGCCTGCTGAACTCGCTGACCGCCAGCGTCATCTCGACGATCCTGGTCCTGCTGCTCTCGTTCCCGGCCGCCTACGCCCTGTCGATCCGGCCGGTGAAGAAGTGGACCGACGTGCTGTTCTTCTTCCTCTCGACCAAGATGCTGCCGATCGTGGCCGGCATCCTGCCGATCTACATCTTCGCCCAGAAGACCCACCTGCTGGACAACATCTGGCTGCTCATCATCCTCTACACGTCGATGAACACCCCCATCGCCGTGTGGATGCTGCGCTCCTTCCTCGCCGAGGTGCCGGTCGAGATGCTCGAGGCCGCCGAGGTCGACGGGGCCGGGCTGATCCGCACCCTGCGCGAGATCATCGCCCCGGTCGTCATGCCCGGCATCGCGGCCGCCGCGCTGATCTGCTTCATCTTCAGCTGGAACGAGCTGCTGCTCGCCCGGGTCCTGACCGGTACCGTCGCCGGCACCGCACCGGTCTTCCTGACCGGCTTCGTCACCAGCCAGGGCCTGTTCCTGGCCAAGGTCTGCGCGGCCTCGCTGATCGTGTCGCTGCCGGTGCTCACCGCCGGCTTCGCCGCCCAGGACAAGCTCGTCCAGGGCCTGTCGATGGGAGCCATCAAGTGACCGCCCTCGCCCTGTCCGACGACGCGCTCGGGCGGCTGCCTGCAGGAGTGCAGTGGGCGGCATACGACCGCTCGAAGATCACCGCGAGCATCGTGCACTTCGGCGTCGGCGGGTTCCACCGCGCGCACCAGGCGATGTACCTCGACCGCCTCATGGCGGCCGGCAGCGGGCTCGACTGGGGCATCTGCGGGGTCGGCGCGCTGCCGCACGACCGGCGGATCGTCGACACGCTGACGGCCCAGGACGGCCTCTACACCCTGATCGTCAAGCACCCGGACGGGCACCTCGAGGCCCGCGTGATCGGCAGCATCGTCGAGATGCTCTACGCGCCCGACGACCCGCAGGCCGTCGTCGACCGGCTCGCCGACCCGCGCACCCGCATCGTCTCGCTGACGATCACCGAGGGCGGCTACCTGGTCAACCAGGTGACCGGCGAGTTCGACGCGGCCGACCCGTCGATCCAGTCCGACCTCGCTCCCGGCGCGGTGCCGAGCACCGCCTTCGGGTACATCGTGGCCGGCCTTGCCGCGCGCCGCGCGGCCGGCGCCACCCCCTTCACCGTCATGTCCTGCGACAACCTGCCGGACAACGGCGACATCGCCCGGCGGATGATGACCGCCTTCGCCCGGCTCAAGGACCCGGGGCTGGCCGACTGGATGGAGCAGCACGTCGCCTTCCCCAACTGCATGGTCGACCGGATCACCCCGGTCACCACCCCGGCCGACATCGAGCGGCTCACCGAGGAGTTCGGCATCGCCGACGGATGGCCGGTCGTCACCGAGCCGTTCACGCAGTGGGTCCTGGAGGACCACTTCACCGACGGGCGCCCGCCCTACGAGCAGTCCGGCGTCCAGCTCGTCGACGACGTGGTGCCCTACGAGCTGACCAAGCTGCGGCTGATCAACGCGAGCCACCAGGCGCTGTGCTACCTCGGCCACCTGGCCGGCTACCGCTACGCCCACGAGGTGTGCCAGGACCCGCTGTTCGCCGACTTCGTGCTTGCCTACATGACGCACGAGGGCGGCCCCACGCTGCCCGAGGTGCCCGGCTTCGACCTCCACGGGTTCGCCCGCGGCGTCATCGAGCGGTTCGCCAACCCCGAGATCCGCGACACCCTGGCGCGGCTCTGCGCCGAGACCTCCGACCGCATCCCCAAGTTCCTCGTGCCCGTCATCGCCGAGAACCTGCGCAGCGGCGGCGAGATCGACCGCTCGGCCCTCGTCGTCGCGTCGTGGGCCCGTTACGCGGAGGGCGTCGACGAGCAGGGCGAGCCGATCGAGGTCGTCGACCGCATCAAGGACCGCGTCATGGCGGCCGCGGCACGTCAGGGCGAGGACCGGCTGGCCTTTCTGCGTGACCGCGACCTGTTCGGCGGGCTCGTGGACGACGAACGCTTCACCAGCGCGTATGCCGCCGCGCTCGACTCGCTGCACGCGCACGGGGCGCGCGCCACCCTCGAGGCCCGCCGCGGGCTCGACGCCGTCGGCTGAGCCCGCGGATCGACCGGCCGGGCAACGGGGAGGATCCGGGGCCGGCCCGGTCGGCCGACCGACAACCACCGAACCGGAAGGAACCTGACGATGCCCACGATGGACGCGGTCCGCCTGCCCGGAGACAGCTCGGTCGAACACGTCCGCCTCGACGTCCCGGTCCCGGGCCACGGGCAGGTCCTGCTGCGGATGCGGGCCTCCTCGATCTGCGGCAGCGACATCCGGGCGATCTACCGCGAGCACCTCGGGCACGGAGCCGAGGCCTACCAGGGTGTCGTCGCCGGGCACGAGCCGTGCGGCGACGTCGCGGCCGTGGGCCCGGGCGTGCGCCGGCTGCGTGAGGGCGACCGGGTCGTCGTGTACCACATCGTCGGGTGCGGGGTGTGCACCGAGTGCCGGCGCGGCTACCCGATCGGGTGCACCTCTCCCTCCCGGGCGGCCCACGGGTGGCAGCGCGACGGCGGGCACGCCGAGTTCATGCTCGCCGAGGAGGTCTCCTGCCTGCCGCTGCCCGAGCCGCTGACCCACGTCGACGGGGCGCTGGTGGCCTGCGGCTTCGGCACGGCCTACGAGGGGCTGCTCCGAGCCGAGGTGAGCGGGCGTGACCGGCTGCTCGTGACGGGTCTCGGTCCGGTCGGGCTCGCCACCGCGATGCTCGGCAAGGCGCTGGGCGCGACCACGGTCGTGGGCCTCGAGCCGGTGGCCGACCGCGCCGCGCTGGCCGAGCGGCTCGGGCTGGTCGACGTGGTCGTCACCGACCCGGCCCTGTTCGACGACGCCGTCGCCGAGGCCACTGCCGGCGCCGGCTGCGAGGTGGCCATCGACGCGAGCGGCAACGGCGCCGCCCGCGAGGCCGCCCTGCGCAACACCCGTACCTGGGGCCGCTGCGTCATGGTCGGCGAGGGCGGCTCGATCACCTTCGCGGTCTCGGACCTGCTGATCCACAAGCAGATCCGGCTGCACGGGTCATGGGTGTCGTCCCTGAGCCACATGGAGGAGCTGCTCGACAACCTCGTCCGCTGGCAGCTGCACCCCGAGGTCACCGTGACCGACCGGTTCCCGCTCGCCGAGGCCGCTGCCGCCTACCGGCTGGCCGACGCCGGGCAGGCCGGCAAGGTGTGCATCACCTGGGAGGACCCGGCGTGAGCCCTCGCACCCTGGTCGCCGGGGTGGACAGCTCGACGCAGTCGACCAAGGTGGTCGTGTGCGACGCCGACACGGGGGCCGTGCTGCGCACCTCCGCCGCCCGGCACCCGGAGGGGACCGAGGTGCACCCGGAGCGCTGGTGGGACGCCTACCGGGCGGCGACCCGCGACGGGCTGCTCGACGGCGTGTCAGCCATCGCCGTCGGCGGCCAGCAGCACGGCATGGTCGCCCTCGACGAGCAGGACGAGGTCGTGCGGGACGCCCTGCTCTGGAACGACACCCGAAGTGCGGGCGATGCCCGCGACCTGACCGCGGAGCTGGGCGGGCCCGGGGCCTGGATCGACGCGGTCGGGTCCGTGCTGGTCCCCAGCTTCACCGTCACGAAGCTGCGCTGGCTGGCCCGGCAGGAGCCCGGGAACGCGGCGCGGGTGGCCCGTGTGGTGCTGCCCCACGACTGGCTGACCGGTCGGATCCTCAAGGACGGCAACGGGTTCACCCGATGGACCACCGACCGTGGCGACGCCTCGGGGACCGGGTACTGGTCGGCCGCGACCGACGCCTACCGCAGCGACCTGCTCCGGCTCGCCTTCGGGCGGGACCTGGAGGTGCCCGAGGTGCTCGCGCCGGCGGCCGCCGCCGGCCACACCTCGGACGGTGTGCTCGTCGGTGCGGGCACCGGCGACAACATGGGGGCGGCGCTCGGCCTGGCCCTGCAGCCGGGTGACGTCGTGGTCTCGCTCGGCACCAGCGGCACGGTCTTCACCCGGCACGAACGGGCGCTCCGGGACGCGACGGGGTACATCGCCGGGTTCGCCGACGCCACCGGTCGGCACCTGCCACTGCTGTGCACCCTGAACGCCGCCCGCGTGCTGACCTCCACCGCCGCGATGCTCGGGGTCGGGCTGGACGAGCTGGACCGGCTGGCTCGCGACGCCGGTCCGGGAGCGGGGGGCCTCACGCTCCTGCCCTACCTGGACGGCGAGCGCACCCCTGACCTGCCCGACGCGACGGGCACTCTGGGCGGCATCACCCGTGCGAACGCCACCCCCGCCAACCTTGCCAGGGCCGCCGTCGAGGGCATGCTGTGCAACCTCGTCGCGGGAGCGGACGCCTTCCGGGACAAGGGAGTCCACGTGGGGCGGGTCCTGCTCATCGGGGGGGCGGCCGCGTCGCAGGCGGTCCGCGAGATCGCCCCGGGGCTGTTCCGGGCCCCGGTGGTCGTCCCGCACCCGGCCGAGTACGTCGCGCTGGGGATGGCGCGTCAGGCGGCGTGGGCCCTCTCGGGGGCTGGCACGCCTCCCGCCTGGGAGCGGGCGATCGACTCCGAGTACGCGGTCCCCGCGCAGGACGGGTCCGCGGTGCTCGAACGCTACAGGGCTCTGCTACGCGCCCTGCACGACCGCTGAGGCCGCTCCCTCGCCGGCGCGCGCCGGCGCCGGTCAGGCGGTCGTGTCCGGCTCGGGCTCGGTCCGGTAGACGTCGACCGTTCAGTCCTTCGCCCGACCGGCGATGGCACCTACCGCGGTGACCGCCGGCATGGCAACCACGCCGATCAGGCCTGCCGTCACGAGGATCTCGAGGACTGTGGCGCCCTCCGCGTTCCGGATGGCGATGCGCCGGACGTTCCCCTCGCGGATGAGCCCCTTCACCTTCGCGGTCAGTGACTTGCCCTCGACGGTGATCTCGTCATGGGTCTCGCCGTTCTCTGGTCCGTTCGGGGTGGTCTGCGACTCGGTCGTGCTCTCTCCTCGATGAGATGCGCGATAGGTCCCCGAACGCTAGCACTGCACACGTATCCGACAGTCTTGTTTCATCGGAATCATCCTGTTCCGATGCAGATGCACGATCTCCGCGATATCCGAAACTGTGCCCCACCGGCGCAACACGTGCATTGACCGTAATTCGCTCCAAGACAATTGCCAGATGATATTCGGCCGGCCCTCAGGTCCGGGGAGGACCATCACCGGATCGACTGTCCGGGTCGTCCTGCCGCCGGGGGGTGGTGAGCGCAGGCCGGGATCCGCCGATCCCTCGGACAAGACGTCCGAGGTGGGGGACGTGTGCTGACGCGTCGCGTGCCACGTCGTGCGACGCACAGTGCGCAGACGAAAGGCGAGGAGGACATTGCAGATGCAACCGTTCAGCAGCAGGCGCCGGGCCCGGCGGGCCACCACACTGGCCACGATGGCCGCGACCATCGGCGCAACCGGACTGGGAATCGTCGGGACCAGTGCGGCCATGGCCGTCGCAGCACCCAAGTGCTCGCCCGCGGGCGACTCCGGCTTCACTGCCGCCGTCGTCGCGACGTCGGGCCAGCGCATCGTCGGACGACGGGTCGACGCCACGGGTTGCGACGTCGGGATCTACGTCGGCCCGGGCACCGAGCACGTCAGGATCAGCCGGGTCCGGGTGACCGGGGCCAAGGCTGCGGGCATCCTGGCCCAGGACACATCACACGTGACGATCACCCGCTCCCTGGTGACCGGGAACGGGTTCGGCTCCTCCGAGCAGCTGCTACCCGAGGCCTTCGGGATCAGCCTGTTCGGGGTGTCGGACTCGAGAATCACCGGCAACACGGTCCACGACAACGGCCGCGGCGGGATCGGGGTCATGGACTACGGTCCGTTCGATCCCGGTCAGCTCGTAACCCACCAGCCGGAGCCCGGGACCGCACCGGTCCCGTCCGACCACGACGTCGTCTCCCGGAACCGGTTGTGGGCCAACTACAACGGCTGCGCCATCGTGCTGGCGACGTTCAACGTCGGCAACCACATGACGGATGACACGGTCACCCGCAACATCGTTCGCGGGGTCGGGGCCAACCAGCACGGGGCTGACGTCGGCGGCATCGTCGCGCAGACCAACGGACCCGGCAGCACGGTGAGCGACATCCGGATCAGCCGCAACCATGTGACCGGATCCGCCGAGGCGGGCGTCATCGTGCACGCCGCGGCACCCCACTCCCGAACGGTCGACGTGTCGGTGACCGACAACCGGCTCTCGGGCGACAACTGGGCAAAGGGGGCCGGCCCGCACCCCTCCCAGCCGAACCAGCTGACCGGCGTCGTCGTCGACTCGCTGCTCGAAGGGCCGAACGGCGCTCGGGCGGTCGACACCCTGGTCGCGCGCAACCGGATCACCGACGAGTTCTACGGCGTGTGGTCGCGGGGGGCGAACGCGCCGACAGTGCGGCACAACCTGATCCACGTCCGGCCAGGGGGAACTCCGGTCTATCGGGTCCCAGCGCCCTAGACAACCCGCTCGTAGCGAATCCACCCGCATCGGTGTGCTGAGCGGCATACAAGTGGTATGCCGCTCACGCCACCGCAGGCGTCCTGTCGACGACATGAGCATAATGTCGAGTGTTCGATCAAACCACGACAGAGGGCGTCAGATGCACCTGACAAGAAGGCTTATCGGGGCGGCGATTGGGACGGCGGCGGCGTGTGCTGTCACGGTCCCGGCGACCGCGACACCGACCACGGCGACGCAGTCCGGCGTCGCCGGACCCTCGATCGTCCGGCTGGCGGGCCAGGACAGGTACGAGACCGCCGTCAAGGTGTCGACCTACCTGAACCCGGCACCCGTACCGGACGACGAGGTCACCATCGTCAGCGGCACGGCGTGGCCGGACGCGCTGGCTGCCGCGAACCTCTACCAGACCAGCCGCGCGGTGCTGCTCGTGCAGCGGAACCGGGTTCCAGAGGTGACCCTGCGCGAGATCAAGCGACTCACCCCGCGCCGGATCGTCGTCGTCGGCGGGACCGGGGTGATCGACAGCTCGGTCGTGCGCCTCCTGGACCCCCTCGCACCCGAGGGTGCGCACCGGATCGCCGGCCGGGACCGCTACAAGACGACAGCAGCAGTGGTGGACAGCGTCTTCTGGGGCGAGGAGATGATGCCCATCTTCCACATGGTCCTGGCGACCGGGGAGAACTGGCCCGACGCGCTGACCGGGGCCGCGCTGGGGGGGCCGCTCCTGCTGACCAAGCGGGACACGCTTCCCTGGGCGGCCATCTACGCTGCCCGCGGCGACAGTGTCATCGGGGTCGGCGGCACGGGTGCGATCAGCAACGACGTCCTGAACAACTACTACCTCGGCAACCGAGACCGGAGCCGGATCGGCGGCCCCGACCGGTACGCCACGGCCGCCAAGGTTGCCGTCGCCGACGACCCCGATGTCTCGACGGTCTGGTACGCCTCCGGGGAGAACTACCCGGACGCCCTGGCGGCGAGCGGCGTGCGGGCGGTGGTGCTCCTGACCCGAGCCGCGTGCGTACCGCGCGTTACCGACCAGGCCACGCGCGACCTGGCACCAGAGCGGATCGTCGTCCTCGGCGGTCCCTCGGTCGCCAACACGTCGCGGGTCTGCCGATCCTGACCCGAGCGAGCCGCACCCGCGGGACGCCAGCCGCCGGCACAGCGCCACAGGCACCGACGCGCAGTCACTCCGACGTGAGCCGACCCTCCAGCTCCAGCACCCGCGGGAACAGGATGTTGTTCTCCTTGTGGATGTGCTCGTGCAGGTCGAGCTCCATCTCCTCGAGGCCCTTGAGCATGGCCCGGTAGGAGTTGCACGCATCCTCCGGGGCCGCGTACCCGCCGGTGAGCGTGCGGATCTCGCGGAACAGCACCCCGACCGCGTCGTGCTCGGCCCGCAGCTGAGCGACGGGCTCGACGAACGAGCCGAACGCGGTTAGCGCCTGGGCCTTCTCGACCCTGCTGATCGCCGGGAAGACGACCCGCTCCTCGGTGGTCATGTGCGGGTCCAGGGCGGCAACCGCCTCGGTGTAGGCCGCTCGCACCCGGGCCAGCTCCGGATGCCGCCCGCCGTGCACCGTGTGGACCTTCTCGACCAGCGCCTGCAGCCGGGGCATCTCCTCCCACATGTAGGCGTGGTGGGTGTCGACGATGTCGTGCGCGAGGACCGCGTTCTCCGCGGACACCCCGACCCGCGTCGGGGCCGCGGCCGTGGCGGCCAGCTCGAGCGCCTGCACCACCTCGGCCAACTCCGCGCCGCCGTCACCGGCCGCTTCCGTCAGGGAGCGCTCCCCGTGACAGCAGTAGTCGATCCCGTACTGCTCGAAGACCCTCGCCCGAGCAGGGTTCTCAGTGACCAGGTCACCCAACGTGGCGCTCACATCGACAGACATGCCCCCCACGATACGTGCTCGTCGCGACCCTTGCGCTGGGGCCGGTCGTCGGGTGGCACCTCCGCTTCCTCGACGTCGCCGTGCCCAGCCGCTTCTCCGGAAAGCCTCGACAATAGGTAAGCCTAGCCTTACTCTGACGACGTGATCATGTGCCATTGCGCCGTCGTGAACGATGCGTGCGTCAAGGACGCCGTCGACTGCGGCGCCAAGAGCCTGGGGCAGGTCTGCCGGGCCACCGGAGCCGGACGGGACTGCGGGTCGTGCGTGTTCGCCCTCAAGCGGCTGATCTGCGAGCATGAGCAGGCCAAGCACACCACACTCCTGGAGGTCGAAGGTGCAGCCAGCTAGCCCACGGATCACCGAGATGCTCAACGAGGCGCTGACGCTCGAGCTCACGGTCACGAACTCGTACTTCCTGAACGCCCGGATGCTGGACAACTGGGGGTTCGGACGACTCGGCAAGGTCTTCTACGACCTGTCCATCGACGAGATGCGCGACGCCGACGCCCTGATCCAGCGCATCCTGCTCTTCGACGGACACCCCAACGTCCAGCGCCTCGGCGCGATCCAGACCGGGGAGACGCCGGAGGAGATGCTGCAGCTGGCCCTGCAGAGCGAGCTGACCGCCGTCGCCCAGTTCAACGCCGCGGCCAAGGAGTGCCATGACCTCGGCGACCACGGCACGGCCAACTTCTTCGAGGACAGCGTCCGCGACGAGGAGACGCACGTCGACTACTTCGAGACCCAGCTCGACGCGGTCCAGCGCCTCGGCGCGTCGGCCTACCTCGCGCAGCAGATCGACGCGGGCGAAGGCCCCGCCTAGGTCACGCCCGACACCTGCGCCGGCTGGGCGGCATACCAACGATGTGGTATGCCGCCCAGCGCGCTCCTGCTCGACGGGGCGCCAGGACGCGCGTGACCGCCCGGCGCGCCCGGGCGCCGGTTCGGCTAGGGTGGGCGTGCCGCGGGCGTAGTTCAGTAGCAGAACAGCCTCCCTCCAGGAGGAAGACGTGAGTGCGATTCTTGCCGCCCGCTCCAACTGACTCCAGCTGACCTCGGCTGAGACCGATCGACCGAAGGTGTCCGGACCACCGTCCGGGCACCTTTCGTCGTCTCCAGGGACACCGCAGCAACCCTCGATGAGACGCCCCACGCGCACATTCCGAGATTCCATCGGCCTCAACGGGCCAGATGGGGCCGAATGACGCTACCGTGCTTGGTGCCCGTTTCACACCAGTTTGAGGTCTATTGTGTCCCGATACCGAACCCTGCTCGCTCGTAGCCCCGTCGCTCTGCTCCCACTCGCCCTCGCCCTCACCGGCACCGCCGCCGCCACCTCCACCGCCCCGGTCGCAGTCTCGTCCGGCTCGGCCGACTCGACCACCGCCCCGGTCCACAGCCGGGTCGACACCCACCGCATGCCGGCCCCCGGCCGGGCCTCCGCGGCAGCGCGGCTCTCCGGCCCGGACACCAGGCAGGCGCGCACCGACGCCTCCGGGCGGCCGGTGCACGTGTCCGCCGCCTCCACGCAGGTTGCCCTGCCCGACCTCGCGGTCGTCGGCGTGACGTGGCGCCAGGGGTCGGCCCCGGGCACGACGGTCCAGTACCGCACCCGGACCACCGCCGGCTGGGGCGCGTGGCAGTTCGTCGCCGCCGAGGACGAACGACCCGACCCGGCCGAGGCCGCCGAGGCGGCGCGCCGCACCGGCGGGGCCCGACAGGGTTCCGCCCCGATCGTGACGACCGGCGCCGAGCAGGTCCAGGTGCGACTGGTCTCCCCCACCGACGACGCGCCGGCCGAGCCCGAGCTGGTCGTCGTCGACCCCGGTGCCACCGTCGCCGACGCTGCCGAGGCGCCGCGCGGACCCGCGCTCGACCAGCCCCGCGCAAGCGCTGCCGCCGCTGCCACCGACTTCGCCCCCACCGCGTTGCGCACGGCCACCGCCGCGAAGCCGGCGATCCACACCCGCGCCCAGTGGGGGGCCGACGAGTCGCTGCGCGAGCAGTCCTCGCCCGACTACGGCCGGGTCGAGGCCGCCTTCGTGCACCACACCGCCGGCACGAACAACTACACGCGCGAACAGGTCCCCGGCATCATCCGCGGCATCTACAGCTACCACGTCAAGAGCCAGGGCTGGCGCGACATCGGCTACAACTTCCTGGTCGACAAGTTCGGCCGGATCTGGGAGGGCCGCTGGGGCGGCATGGACAAGGCCGTCGTCGGCGCCCACACCTACGGGCTGAACTCCTACACCTTCGGCGTCTCGGTCCTGGGCAACTACGAGACCGCGCACCCGAGCGGCGCGACGCTCACCGCGCTCAGCAGGCTCATCGCCTGGAAGGCCTCGATCCACCACTTCGACGTCAGCGGTCGGGTGACGATCTCGGGCAAGACGTACTACACGGTCTCCGGACACCGGGACGGGAAGGACAACTCCACCGAGTGCCCCGGCAGGTACCTCTACGCCAAGCTCCCCACGATCCGCAAGCAGGCCGCCACCGACCTGCCGTCGGTGGGCCGTTACGCCGGATCGGACCGTTACGCTACCGCGGCTGCCATCTCGGCCGGGAGCTTCGGTGCCGGAGTGCCGGTGGCCTACGTGGCCACCGGGCGCGACTTCCCCGACGCCCTGGCCGGGGCCGCAGCGGCCGGAGCCCTCGGGGGGCCGGTCCTGCTGACCGAGCGCGGCAGCCTGCCGAGCGCCACCGCCGACGAGCTGCGCCGTCTCCAGCCCCGCCGGATCGTCGTCCTCGGCGGCACCGCGGTCGTCTCCACCGCCGTCCAACGGCGCCTCGCAGGATATGCGGACACCGTGGAGCGCGACGCCGGGACGGACCGTTACCGCACCGCCACGGAGGTCTCGCGCCAGGCGTTCGACCCCGGCGTGCCGGTGGCCTACATCGCCACGGGCACCAACTTCCCCGACGCGCTCGCGGCCGGCCCGGCCGGAGGCACGCTGGGCGGCCCGGTGCTGCTCGTCACGAGGAACTCGGTCCCGTCGGCGACCGCCGCCGAGCTGCGCCGGCTGGCGCCCAAGCGGGTCGTCGTCATCGGCGATACGAGTGTCGTCTCCGCCGCGGTCGAGCGCTCGCTGGGCTCCTACTCCTCGAACGTCTCCCGGGCGAGCGGCACCGACCGGTACCGGACCGCTGCCCGGGTCTCCGCCGCGACCTTCGGCCGCGGAGTGCCGGTCGCCTTCGTCGCCACGGGCGCGGACTTCCCCGACGCCCTGGCCGGGGGTGCGGCCGGCGGTCACCGGGGCGGACCCATCCTGCTCAGCCAGCAGGGCTCCGTGCCGCAGGCCACCTTGGACGAGCTCGCCCGCCTCGAGCCCGAACGCATCTTCGTCCTCGGCGGCACCAGCGCGGTCAGCAGCGCGGTCGCCAAGCGGCTGTCCGCCTACGAGATGCCCGCCGGCTCCTGACCCGCCGGCACTCGAGGGCCCGGTCCACCCCGGACCGGGCCCTCGGGCGCGTGCACCCGCCGCCCTGCGCCTGCCCGCCCGAGCGTCAGGGCGGTATGCCGCCCACCCGGCTGAGCGGCATATCTTCCAATCCGGTTGCGTTGACTACTGATGAGTAGCATCATTGCTTTACTCATCGGTAACAAGTCGGTCGGAGGAGTCATGGGGCACTACAAGAGCAATGTGCGTGACCTCGAGTTCAACCTCTTCGAGGTGTTCGGGCGCCAGGAGGTCCTCGGTCGGGGCCGCTACGCGGACCTCGATGTCGAGGCGGCCCGGGACATCCTGCACGAGGTGTCCCGGCTCGCCGAGCACGAGCTGGCCGACAGCCTGGCCGACTCCGACCGGAACCCGCCGGTCTTCGACCCGCAGGCCCACTCGGTGAGCCTCCCGGAGTCGTTCAAGAAGTCCTACCGCGCCTACGTAGACGGCGGTTGGGGCAACCTGGACACCCCGCCCGAGCTCGGCGGGATGGCCGTGCCGCCGTCACTGCGCTGGTCGATCGCCGAGATGGTGTGCGGTGCCAACCCGGCCGTGCACATGTACTCCGCGAGCTACTCGTTCGCCAGCCTGCTGTGGTACCTCGGCACGGCCGACCAGAAGAGGCTCGCCCGGCACATCGTCGAGCACGGCTGGCACACCACGATGGTGCTGACCGAGCCCGACGCGGGCTCCGACGTCGGCGCCGGCCGCACCAGGGCGATCGAGCAGCCGGACGGCACCTGGCACATCGAGGGGGTCAAGCGCTTCATCACCTCGGCCGAGTCCGACCTGACCGACAACGTCGTCCACTTCGTCCTGGCCCGGCCAGAGGGCGCCGGCTCCGGCACCAAGGGCCTGTCGCTGTTCATCGTGCCGAAGTTCCACGTCGACCTCGAGACGGGCGAGCTCGGCGAGCGCAACGGCGTCTACGTGACCGACGTCGAGCACAAGATGGGCCTGCGGGCGAGCACCACCTGCGAGGTCACCTTCGGCGAGCACGAGCCGGCCGTGGGCACCCTGCTCGGCGGCGTGCACGACGGCATCGCCCAGATGTTCAAGATCATCGAGAACGCCCGGATGTTCGTCGGCACCAAGGCGATCGCCACGCTCTCGACCGGGTACCTCAACGCGCTCGACTTCGCCAAGGCGCGGGTGCAGGGCGCCGACCTGACGCGGCAGGCCGACAAGGACGCGCCGCGGGTCACGATCACCCACCACCCCGACGTGCGTCGATCGCTGATGCTCCAGAAGGCCTACGCCGAGGGCCTGCGTGCTCTCGTGATCTACACCGCCACGCAGCAGGACGTCGTCGCACAGGCCCAGCAGGGCAACCCGACCGTCCGGATCGAGAAGGGCTCCGAGGCCGAGCTCGCCGCGCGCGTCAACGACCTGCTACTGCCGGTCGTCAAGGGCCTCGGGTCCGAGCGTGCCTGGGTGCTGCTGGGCACCGAGTCGCTGCAGACCCTCGGTGGCTCCGGCTTCCTGCAGGACTACCCGATCGAGCAGTACGTGCGCGACGCGAAGATCGACACCCTCTACGAGGGCACCACCGCGATCCAGGGCCTGGACTTCTTCTTCCGCAAGATCGTGCGTGACAAGGGCGCGGCACTGCAGCACGTCGCCGCCAAGATCCAGGAGTTCGCCAAGGACCTCGGCGGCTCGCTCGACGCCGAGCGCGAGCGGCTCGGCCAGGCGCTCGAGGACGTGCAGGGCATGCTCGGCCACATGGTCGGCGACCTGATGAAGTCCGACCCGCGTCTGGGCGGCGACCCCGCCAACGTCTACAAGGTCGGCCAGAACACCACCCGCCTGCTGCTCGCCGCCGGTGACCTGCTCGTCGGGTGGCTGTTGCTGCGCCAGGCCGAGGTGGCCCAGCGCGCGCTCGATGCCGGCGCCACGGGCAAGGACGCCGACTTCTACACCGGCAAGGTCGCCGCGGCCTCGTTCTACGCCAGGACAGTGCTGCCTCGACTTGCCGCCGAGCGGACCATCGTCGAGGCGACCGACAACGCGCTCATGCAGGTGCCCGAGGCCGCCTTCTGAGCCGGCTCGGCCCGGGTCGGCGGCTGGACCGGCCTTGTCGGGGCTGTGCGCCAGGCCGGCCGGTGACCAGGAGCCCCGACACGCCCGGGGGTCCCGGCAACACACCGAGTAGCCGCCAACCCACGCGGTTGCAACCGGCGAGGTTGACCGCAGTTCGGCGTGTTCGATCGGTCGACTGGTCGACGAGGGCAGGCCGCCGCGCGGCGCGAGGTGGTCGGTCCTAGAGTCGGCACATGACGGTTCCCGCGTTAGACCTGTTTGCCCGGGCGGCCATGTTGCCGGTCGCATCGGACAGCGACATCAACGCACCATGGAACGGCCACGACACCAGGGTGCTCGTGGTGGCCGCGATCGGGATTGCGATCATCGTGCTGCTGATCGTCTGGATGAAGATGCACGCCTTCTTGGCGCTGACCATCGGCTCGCTGTTCGTCGGGCTCGCATCGGGCATCGCCGCGGGGGCGATCACCAAGTCGTACGAGAACGGCGTCGGTGGGGTGCTCGGCTACGTCGGCGTGCTGATCGCCTTGGGCGCCATGCTGGGCAAGCTGCTGGCCGACTCGGGCGGCGCGGACCAGGTGGTGAGCACCCTGCTGCGCGGCCGACCGGCGACCCTGCCTTGGAAGATGGCCCTGATCGCCGGCATCATCGGCATCCCGATGTTCTTCGAGATCGGCTTGGTGCTGCTGATCCCGGTCGTGATGCTGGCCGTGCGCCGGTCCGGCCAGCGCGCGATGCTGCTCGGCATCCCGGCACTGGCCGGCCTGTCGGTGCTGCACGGGTTCATCCCACCGCACCCCGGGCCGCTGGCCGCCATCGGGATCCTCAACGCCAACGTCGGCATCACCCTGGCGCTGGGTTTCGTCGTCGCCGTGCCGTGCGTGGTGGTCGCCGGACCGTTGTTCGGCCGGATCGCGGCCCGGATGGTGCCGATCGGCGCGTCCGGAGCCGCGCTGGCGGTCACCAGCGGGTCGACGGCTGGCCCGGACGGAGCCGGGAGCGGGTCATCGGACGGCGCAGGCTCCGGCGGGGCGCAGGACCCGACGGCGACGGCGACGCCGACCTTCGGCTGGACCCTGGTGACGATCCTCTCGCCGGTGGTGCTGATGCTGGTCAAAGCCGCCTCCGACATCTGGATGAGTCCCAAGGCCGCGGCCTACCCGGCCCTGCAGTTCATCGGCGACCCCGTGGTCGCGCTGCTCATCGCGGTCCTGCTGGCCATGGTCACCTTCGGGACCAAGGTGGGGTTCACGCTCCCCGTGCTCGGCGGCAAGATCGGCGAGAGCCTGCTGCCGATCGTCGGCGTGCTGATGATCGTCGGCGCCGGCGGCGGGTTCAAACAGGTCCTGGTCGACGGCGGCACCGGCGACGCGATCGCCAAGATCGCGGTGTCGGCCCACCTGTCCGTCCTTGTGCTCGGTTGGATCGTGGCCGTGCTCATCCGGCTGGCGACCGGCTCCGCGACCGTGGCCACGGTGACGGCGGCCGGCATCGTCACCCCCCTCGCCGCGGGGCTGTCGCCGGCCCAGCTGTCACTGCTGGTGCTGGCCATCGGGGCCGGGTCGCTGTTCTTCTCGCACGTCAACGACGCCGGGTTCTGGCTGGTCAAGGAGTACTTCGGGCTCAGCGTGGGCCAGACCATCAAGACGTGGTCCGTGATGGAGACCGTGATCTCGGTGCTCGGTGTCCTGGTGGTGCTGTTGTTGTCGGTCTTCGTGTAGCGACCCCGGTCTCGACGGGGTCGCGCCGCCGCTGACCACTCCCCGGGAACGTCGGCTCGCCAGCATTGGTGCGACGTGCCTCAGGGGCGCGGCGTCGAGGCGTCTGCAGTCCGGGTCTGTCGGGACGTCGACGATGCCGCTCGGTCAACCATGGGCGGGACGACTCGACCCGGCCGGCCCAGCAACCAGACGACCGACTACGACCACCACGAGCAGCGCGACCGAGACACCGACCGCGACCCAGACCTCGGCAGTGATACCCGCGGCGGCGACGCCATACGCCGCATCGACGACGGCCCGGGCGACGGGGTGGGCGACATCGTTCACGAGCGGCTCGCGGGCCGCCGCGACGACGAGCGCGAGGGCGGCCGACACGACGATCCACCCGATCGCGAGCGCCCCGGTTGCCGCCCGCCGGCGGCGGGCGAGGGCGACGGCCAGCAGGGCAAGGACGACGACGCCGACGAACAGCCACGGCCAGGCCATGGTCAGCCAGCGATAGGCGAGCTGGGTCCGGTCCAGCTGCTCGACGGAGACGAGCGGGATAGCGACGGTGGGCGCGAGCCTGCCGGCGTCGGGCACGCCGGCCTGCTCCAGCACCGCGGTCAGTGGTGGGACCGGGATGCGCAGGTTGAGCACCACCTGCCCCCGCGCGTTGACGCCGGTGTCCGCCTCGCCCTTCAGGATCGCGATGACCTCGGTGTGGGCGACCCGGACGGCGCTCGACCAGACGGTCACGACGGCCGGGCTGGCGACGAGCCGAGCCGTCTCGGCGCGGAGGGTGGGCTCGGTCAGCCGCTGCGCCGCCGGCGGCAGGCCGGTCGCGTCGAAGACTGCTCGGGCGGCCTCGTCGACCAGCGCCTGCTGCACGGCCGGCTGCCGGACGACCGGGGCGAGCGCCTCGACGAAGGCGTCGGTGCGGGTCAGGGTCTGGTTGGCCCAGAGCCCGACGAGTGCGACCGGCAGGAGCAGCACGGCCAGCAGCCCGGTCAGGCCGGAAAGAAGGCGGCGCATCATCGAACTCCCTGGGCTGGGTCGGGTCGAGCACTGGTGGTCCCATCATGCTGCGTCGAGCAGGGTCCGGCCGCACGGCACGCGTCGCCCGGCCTGCATCCGGCTCCGGAGCTGCGACATCACCCGTGGCGGGCCGGCCGGGACGAGGACTCCAGTCCTGCTGAACGTGTGGCAGGCAGCCGCGTCGTCGGCCCACTCACGGCTGGTCCGGCGCGGCCCGCCCGGTCCGACGAACGACCGTTGGTCGGCGACAGCCGTCTTCGCCGGTCCCGCTGAGCACGGGCAGGTCACGGCTGGTGGACCAACGGTCGTCGGCCGGCTCGCCGCTGCGGTCGGCGCTTGTCGATCGACTCGCGTGCAGGTCGACGGTCAGCCGCCGCATGACGGCCCGGCGGGCCTCAGAGCCGCCGGTCGGCCAGGACGGGGAAGGACTCGCGGGCCTTGCGGATCGCCGCGCTGTCGATCTCGACGCTGAGGACCTGCTCGTCGGGCCCCGCCTCGGCGAGGACCCCACCCCAGGCGTCCACGACCTGTGAGTGGCCACCCATCTCGTGGCCGGCGTGGGTGCCCGCGGTGTTGCACTGGACGACTGCGCACTGGTCCTCGATGGCACGGGCCCGGCCGAGCAGGCTCCAGTGGGCCACCCGGGCCATCGGCCAGGCGGCGGGGACGACGAAGATCTCGGCGCCTTCGTCGAGCAGCGCCCGGTAGAGCTCGGGGAAGCGCAGGTCGTAGCAGGTGCTGAGGCCCACCCGGACCGGTTCGCCACCGGCGACAGGCATGTCGACCGTGACGACCTCGGTGCCGGGGTCCATGAGCTTGGGCTCGCCCTGCCCGAAGCCGAAGCGGTGGATCTTGCGGTAGGTCGCGACCAGCTCGCCGTCGGGCGAGAAGACCAGGGAGGTGTTCCAGCAGCCGTGGCCGTCCTCGGTCTCGGGGGGGCCGGTCTCGACGATGGAGCCGCCGTGCAGGGTGACCGCGGCGTCGCGCGCCGCCGCGGCCAGCGCCTGCGCCACCGGCCCGTCGACGGCCTCGGCACGGCCCGGCCAGGCGGGGTAGTCGAAGCCGCCGGCCGACCACAGCTCGGGCAGCACGACAAGGTCGTGTCCCTGCTGTGCGCGGACGAGGGCCGTGGCCCGTGCGATGCGGGCGGCGGCCGGCTCGCCGTCGCCGTAGCCGAGCTGGATGACTGCAACCTTCATGGTCCTAGCCTCACACGTCCGGCGAGACGATGCCCAGCCCGTCCGTCACCAGTCGACCCCGACGGGTCCGCTGCGGCACCAGGAAAACCCACCCGGATCCCACCTCTCGTGGCACTCGCAGCCGAACCGCCACGAAAACCGCGACGGATCCCACTTCTCGTGGCGCTCGCAGCCGAACCGCCACGAAAACCGCGACGGATCCCACTTCTCGTGGCACTCGCAGCCGAACCGCCACGAAAACCGCGACGGATCCCACTTCTCGTGGCTACACCGGCAGCGGTGTACCTGGCCGAACTGGACGGTGTACCGACCCGTCGGTGAGAGAGGGAGGGCCGGCTCAAGGGGAGGGGGTGCGATGAGCCTGGTCGTACCTGGCCAGGGCGGCGAGGCGGGCGTTGTACGCGGCCAGCTCGGCGTCGTTGTCGCGGTCGGCCTGCCGGTCGGTGCGGCGCATCTCGGCCCGGTCGATGCGCGCCCACTGCAGGGCCACGATCAGGGCCAGCAGCAGCGACGGCAGCTCGCCGATCGCCCACGCGATCGACCCGCCGAGCCGCTGGTCGGCGAGCTGGTCGGTGACCCACGGCAGGTGCAGCACGTCGAAGAAGTCGGGGGCCAGGACCGACTCGCCGCCGACGATCGCGATGCCGAAGAAGGCGTGGAACGAGATCGTCGCGAAGAGCACGACCAGGCGCAGCGCCGGGCGCCACTTCTTCGGGCCGGGGTCGACTCCGATCAATACCCAGGCGAAGAAGTAGCCGGCCAGCACGAAGTGCACGGTCATGAGCACGTGCCCGGTGTGGGTGGTCAGGGCCAGGTAGAACAGGCCGGTCCAGTAGAAGGCCACCAGGCTCATGAAGAAGAAGGCGCCGGCGAAGACCGGGTTGCCGACGACCCGGACGTACCGGGAGTGGATGATCGCCAGGATCAGCTCGCGCGGCCCGACCGTGCCGTCGTGTCGGGGTTTGAGCGTGCGCAGCGCGAGGGTCACCGGGGCCCCGAGGACCAGGAAGATGGGGATGACCATCGCCTCGAGCATGTGCAGCGTCATGTGCCACGAGAAGGCGACCCGCCCGTAGACGCCGAGGAAGCCGTTGGTCGCCCAGATGAACAGCAGCCAGCCGACCAGCCAGCCGACGGTCCGCCCGACCGGCCAGCTGACCCCGCGCCGGTGCAACCGGAGCACCCCGGCCAGGTAGAGCCCGATCGCCAGCAGCGCGGCCGAGAGGAAGAGGTACTCGACGCGCCACGTGGTCAGCCACGACAGCGTCCCCGGCGCGGGCGGGGCCGGGAACCCGGTGAGGGCGAGCACTGCGCTTGGGTTGGGCACCACCTCGGGGACCGGTGGGGCGCTGCGAGCGAGCGCGGTCGCGACGCCGAAGGTCACGCCCATGAGCAGCACCTCGCCCACGGCCAGCCGCAGGAACGGCCGCCCGGGCGGGTCTCCGGCCGATGCGGCCCGGTCGATCCGGGCGATCGTCGAGGCCCGGTGGCGCCAGCCGGCCACGCCGAGCAGCACGAAGGCGGCGATCTTGACCGTGATCAGCATCCCGTAGCGCGTGGTCACCAGCTCGACGGGCGAGTCGAGCCGCGTCGAGGCGGACATGACTCCCGATACCCCCAGCGCCACGAAGCACCAGAGCGCGACGAGGGAGTAGCGCTGCACGACCACACCCAGCGAGCGCCCGGCCGTCCGGCGCAGCAGGATCAGCGCGAGCAGGCCGCCGACCCAGACCGCGGCGGTGACCAGGTGCACGGCGATGGCGTTCACCGCGGTCTCGTGCTCCGCCGAGCCGCCCGCGTGACCGGCCAGGCCCAGCACGACGACGCCGAAGAGCGAGATCGCCAGCAGCCAGATACCGGTCCACCGCGACCTGGCCAGCGCCGCACCGGTCCCCGCGACCGCAGCGCAGCCGGCCGTGATCAGGCCGATCCGCAGCGGCTCGATCGCCCACGCCGTGGCGACGAAGCTCGCGCCGAAACCCGGGGCGGTGAGCGGCATACCGGCCAGGTCCGCGAACTGCAGGATCACGACGCCGAGGGCGGCGAGCGCCCACGCGAAGCCGCTGAAGGTGGCGATCCGGTAGGCCGCGGCCCGGCGCGGCTCGTCGAGTCCCTCGGTCGCCCGGCGGTCCGTGCCCGGCAGCAGCATCGAGCCGAGCAGCAGCGAGCCGACCGTCAGGGCCGCCGCCACGTCGTGCCCCACCCGCAGCAGCGGCAGCGCCCAGCGCACGCCTTCCCCCGCGGTGGCCAGACCCGGCTCGAGCGGTGCCGTCGCGCCGGTGAAGGCCGCGGCGACCGCCGAGGCCAGCAGGCCGAGGAGCAGGACCAGCGGCACGAGCGCCCATCGGCGCGTGCCGCCGGCCCGGACAGGGGACGAGGACGACATGGCTCAAGGGTAAGTACTCTGACGGCATGCCCATACACCCGTCCCCACCGGAGGACCGAGACGGTCTGCTCGACGCCTTCGAGCAGAACTGCCAGGCCATCATCGAGCTGGGCATGTCGTGCCGTGAGGCCGACTTCGAGATCCAGACCGAATGCCCGGGCTGGAGCGTCAAGGACCAGATCGCCCACGTCGTGGGGGCGGAGAAGTCGTTCGCGGGCATCCCGACCCCTCGCGTCGAGGTGCCCGACTACCCGTACATCCGCAACGACTTTGGGCGTCGCATCGAGCACGACGTCGAGGCCCGGCGCGGCATCCCCGGCAAGCTGGTCGTGCACGAGCTGGCCGACCACCTGCCGATCCGGATGGCGGCCCTGCGCGCCTCCACGACCCCCATGGACGAGGTCATCGGCGGCATCTTCGGACCGGAGACCACCTTCGGCGAACAGCTGCGGCGCCGCGTGCTCGACACGTGGGTGCACGAGCAGGACATCCGGGCCGCGCTCGACCGTCCGGGCAACCTCGACTCCCCCGGCGCGGCGGTCTTCGTCGAGGCGGTCTTCCGGGCACTGCCGCGCATCGTCGCCCGCGACGCCCACGTCCCCATCGCCCATGCCATCGTCCTGGACGTCACCGGCCCGCTGATGGCCCGCGACGGCGCGCGGGTCGTCGCGGATGCCGAGGGCCGGCCGATCGGCGAGCCGCTGTTCACCGGCTCCGAGCCGACCGCCACCGACGAGCTGCCGCGCATCACCGGCATCAAGCTGACCACTGAGTCGCTGACCCGTCGGGCCGCGGGACGCCGGAGCACCGACGAGATCCGCTACACGGTCCACGGCGACGAGCAGGTCGCCGCCCGCGTCCTCGACGCCCTCGTCATCACGCCTTGACACGGCCCGGCGCCGAAGTCGGGTCGGCTGGTGGACGGTTCAGAGATTGGTACGACCCGGCCTCCAGCGGGCTAGGGCCGTGCGCAGTGTCGTGGATCCGATGACGCAGCAAACGACGGCGATCAGGATCGAGGCAAGGGAGATGCCGACAGCCAGGGGGACTCCGAAAGGTTTGGCCATTCCCGCGGCGATGGGTGTCTGGACCAGGGTAAGAGATTGGACGGCGGCGAGGATGCCGCCGGCAGCCAGGGGCAGACTGACGACTCCGGCGGTGATCTTGGTCAGGGTGCGCGGCTGGCGGAGGTAGGTGCTGAGAACCCCGAGTCCTCGGGTCTGACGGGAGAAGTCGTTCAGGGCGGTGACGCCGAGGGCGGCGATGGCCATCAACATCCCAATGATCCCGAGGACGGTGATCCACCGTCCTTGTTCGGCGTTGGCAGCCGCGCCTCCGGTGAAGTTCCAGGCCGGTGACTCCGGGCCGATGTTGGGCCAGCTCGTCGGGATGATCGCGGCCTTGAGGGCGGCCTGGTCCATCGGCTGGTCGGCGTGCAGGATGAGCCACTGCGGGGTCTGAGTTCCGCTGAGCTCTGGCGCGGGTTTGGTGCTCAGGTCGATCAGGCCCGGTTCGAGGGGGGCGCTGAGCCCGACGAAGGTGAGGTCGCCGCGTACGGGTTGGGTCAGCGGGGTGGCGTCGGTGCCGGTGGGGCAGGGCAAGGCGCACGCGGTGAGGTCGGCGCAGCTGCCATTGATCTGGGATCCGCCACCGTTGGTGTCGCCGGTGATGACGGTGTGGTGGACGCCGGCGGGCAAGCCGGCGGTCACCTGCCGTAGGCCGGCGATGCCCTCCATGTAGCTCGCGACCAACGTCCGTCCGGCGACCTGGGCTTGGACCGAGATGGCCTGACGAGTCCGTTCCTGCAGGGCGTTGGTGATGAACTGGGTCTGGGCCAGCAGACCGGCACCGACGACGATCGCGGCGATCGTGACGACCAGGGAACGGGGGTGGGCCAGAATGATCCGGGATATCAGCAGGCCAGCGGGCGACCCACGACGAACGGAGGCCTTGGCGATGCCAGCACCGAACATGCGCAGCAATATGTAGATGGTCAGCGGCAGCGTCACGATCGCCCCGGCGGCACAAATGACGTAGGTGAGCACCCAGGGTGCCTGCCGGGTGGGGTCGACGAAGTTGGGCAGCTGCGCAGCGGCCAGCCCGAAGATGGGACTGAGCGTGGCAAGCCAGTTCGGGACTGCGGGTGGTTTGGTGCGCGGTCGGGCCGAGTCATTTGCGGAGCGGGCGTTGCCGCCGAGGAGCAACACGACGCCGATCGCCATCATCAGCAGGGTGAAGCCGATCAGGGCCGGCAGCGCCGAGCGGATCCATTCTGTGGGCAGCAGGTAGGTGGTGACGGGGATCCGGATCGGGACGAACGCCAGCATCACCGTTAGCAGCACTGCGGTGCCTGCGGCCGTGGCCGCAGGCACGCCGACCTCGCCGAGTCGAACGGTCCAAAGATGCTGGTTGCTGGCGCCGAGCGCGCGCAGAACCATCCGACGGTGCTGGCGTGCCTCCTGGTCGACGCGTCTGGCCACCAGCAGCAGGACAAGGGCGGGGATCCCGAGCAGCAAGGTGATGGTGGCGAGTATGAACGGTGCGGCGAAGATGACCGCGGTTTCCCCGGTGGGCGCGTGCAGGTCGAGAGACCACCAGGGCTGCTCGAGGGGCACGCCGAGCGACTCGACCGGATAGAGGTCGGAGGTGGGGAAGGTGCCCGGGAGGGGGTTGACGATGGCGTAGCGTTCGTCGACGGCCGAGAGTCCCTCAGTGCTGATGGTGCCGGCGAAGGTTCCGTAGCGGGCAGCGATGTTCTCGTTCGCCCCGTCCTGCAGCAGTTGCGGGGACAAGAAGGCCTCGCCGGGGCGTGGCCAGCGAGGCAGCCCCGGCGGGGGTGGCAGGCCCGGATCCTGCCCGACCAGGATGTCGACGCTGTACTCGGGGCCGTTGTTGATCGTGTCGTACCTGTTGGACCACAGGATCGGGGCGGCCTTGAGCTGCTCGGCCCACCGGTCGCGGGCGGCGGCATCTGCGGTCCTGAAATCTGGCGAGACGTACTTGTCGGCGAACTCGTCGCTGACCTTGATCCAGCGGGCCGCGTCGTGTTCGGCGCGACCGGAGTAGGCGATGGCGGTCAAGCTCAAAGCGATCGCGAAGACGGCAACGGCGAGCAGGCCGGCGTAGGCCGCGATGGCCTGCAGCACTCGGGTATCAGAGGCACGCCGCATCCGGTGTCCGAGGGTGAACAGCGCCCACCACGCACGGCCCGGAGTTGCAGCAGCCGAGAAGGCGGCAGCATCCGTCGTGCATATTGCGGCGGGCGCCGGATCCGATTCGTGCCGTACCACCTTGTGCTCGCCGGTCATGAGGCGCCGACCAGAGCACCGGCTCCGAGACGGACGGTCAGGTCCGCCCGTGCAGCGATGTCTGGGTCATGGGTCACCACGAGCAGGCCGCAGTCCTGCTCGAGCGGGATGGCGAAGAGATAGTCGGCCACCCGGTTGCGGGTGTCGCCGTCGAGGGAGCCGGTGGGCTCGTCCGCGAGCAGGAGATCCGGCGCGTTGATCAGCGCCCGGGCCACGGCGACACGTTGGCGTTCACCACCCGAGAGACGATCAGTGGGGGTGTCGCCCAGGTGCAGGCCCATTGCCGCGAGGAGCGCGTTCGCCCGCTGAGTGGGGTCGATTGTGGCCTCTCCTGCCGGGCCGGCCTCTGCAGGAGCGTCCGGGCTCGCGGGGGTGGACCTCGGCCTGGTTGAGGTGGCGTCTGGGCGCGTTGGGTTGAGCAGGGCTGGTAGCAGGACGTTTTCGGTGGGGGTCAACTCGTTGATCAGTTCGCCGGTCTGGAACACCACGCCGAGGTGGCGGCCCCGCAGAGCAGCGAGTCGGGCTTGGGAGATGCCCTGGAGAGGGTGCCCGGCCACTGCGATACTCCCGCTGCTCGGGGAGATCAAGCCCATGCACAGGGCGAGTAGCGTGCTCTTGCCGGCTCCGCTGGGGCCCATCACGGCGATGGACTGGCCGGCGTGCAGGTTTAGGTCGATGGCGGTCAGGATCGTCCGGGTCTGCTTGCGGCCCGTCTTGACCCGGTAGCTGACGTTCTCGAGCCGTAGGACCTCGGTCATGTTCTGGCCTTTCGTGCGGCTGGCGACCCGTGTTCCGTACGGGCCGCCAGCCTTGCGCGGACGAGGCCAGCGGTCAACCGAGGCGGCCGGAGCAGTCGTCGTTGATGGAGTAGTCGTTGCAGAGGATCGCCCAGTTGATCCGATAGGACCCGACCGCCCCCGTGGAGCTGGTTCCGCAGCCGTTGCCGTTGGCGATGTTGCTCTGAGACCCATTGGTGCGGCCATACACGGCACGGACCGGAACACCATCGCAGGCCATGTCGTAGATCCAAGCCTGCTTGTCGCCCGTGCCGATCGCGTCGAACTGGACGAGGTTCTTCCACTGTGCCGGGAATGCCAGAGCCGGGGCAGCCAATCCGAGGGTGGTGACGAGGATCGTGAGGAGAAGTAGCAGTCTCTTCTTGATCTGAAGCTCCCTTGCTTATCGGTGATGAAGCTGGGAGTTCAGTGAACCACGCAACGAATAGGTCCGCATGTTGAGATTTGGCTGCTTGCGTCCGCATCAGGTGGGTCCTCCTGCGGGAGCCCATCGAGAGGGCGCCCCGCGCACCGGAGCTTGGCTCAAGCCGGACGGTTCTTGGGCGGGCTCGATCGTCAAGCCGGCGAGCGCCGAGCCCCACGCGCAGCCAAGCGACGCCGCACGAGCCCGGTGAACGGCATACCGACACCGGGTATGCCGCGCAGCCGGATCAGCGCAGGTTGTGCAGCTCGCGGCGGGCCAGGAAGGCACGGGTGCCGAGCGCCATCAGGAAGGCCAGGACGCCGGCGAGGATCGCTACGGCGTAGCCGGCATGGGCATCGACGCGGTCCACGACGGCCCCGGAGGCGGCCGACCCGAGGGCGATCCCGACGAT
>NZ_JBDIAQ010000012.1:0-47637 GCF_039812505.1 Intrasporangium sp.
TGCGCGCGCCCGGGCCCTGGAGCCACGAGCCGACGTCCCTGCGATCCACCACGCGGCCAGCCTACGTTGGAAAGTTCCCCGCGGCGTCAGGGGACTGGCCACAGCGGTGGCGATGGACGTGGCTGGGCGCGGACTTCCGGGCCGCGATCCGATTGTCGGTGGCGCTCGGGGCGTCGGTGGGCGGGACGGGGGCATGTCAACCCGTGCGTCGCCGGCGGGCGGGATGGGGGCCCACGGGGGCTGGCCCCCGTGCGACGCCGGCGGGCGGGATGGGGGCCCACGGGGGCTTGCCCCCGTGCAACGTGTAACACGCGCGAAACATTCGGGTCATGGCCGGGAAACGGCGGGTGCGTAGGGTCGGGTCCCGACAGCACGGGGTGTGGCCGCGATGGGCCGATGCCTCTCCCATCTTCAGGAGGTTGGATGTTCAGCTCAGCCGACGAGGTCCTCGCGTACATCAAGGACGAAGGTGTCGAGTTCGTCGACATCCGGTTCTGTGATCTGCCGGGGGTCATGCAGCACTTCAACATTCCGGCTGAGACCGTCGACATCGACTTCTTCACGGTGGGCCAGATGTTCGACGGGTCGTCCATCCGCGGTTTCCAGGCGATCCACGAGTCGGACATGAAGCTGGTGCCGGATGTCGCCACCGCGTACCTCGACCCGTACCGCACGGCCAAGACCCTCATCATGAACTTCTCGATCGTCGACCCGTTCACCGACGAGCCGTACGGTCGCGACCCGCGCAACATCGCCAAGAAGGCCGAGGAGTACCTCAAGTCGACCGGTATCGCCGACACCGCCTTCTTCGGGGCCGAGGCGGAGTTCTACGTCTTCGACGACGTCCGCTTCGAGACGAAGGCGAACGCGAGCTACTACTACCTCGACTCGGTCGAGGCGGCCTGGAACACGGGCCGGGTCGAGGAGGGGGGCAACCGCGGCTACAAGACCCGCTACAAGGGCGGCTACTTCCCGGTCTCGCCGGTCGACCACTTCGCCGACTTCCGGGACCGGATCTGCACGGAGCTGAAGCAGGTCGGGCTCAACGTCGAGCGCAGCCACCACGAGGTCGGCACGGCGGGCCAGATGGAGATCAACTACCGTTTCAACACGCTGCTGCACTCGGGCGACGACATGATGAAGTTCAAGTACGTCGTCAAGAACTCGTCGTGGCACCAGGGTCACACCGCGACGTTCATGCCTAAGCCGCTCTTCGGGGACAACGGCTCGGGGATGCACACGCACCAGTCGCTGTGGAAGGACGGCGAGCCGCTCTTCTACGACGAGCGCGGCTACGGCGGGCTGTCGGACATCGCCCGCTGGTACATCGGTGGTCTGCTGCGGCACGCCCCGTCGCTGCTCGCCTTCACCAACCCGACGGTCAACTCGTACCACCGGCTCGTGCCGGGCTACGAGGCACCGGTCAACCTGGTCTACTCGGCCCGCAACCGCTCGGCGTGTGTCCGCATCCCGATCACCGGCACCTCGCCGAAGGCCAAGCGGATCGAGTTCCGGGTCCCGGACCCGTCCGCGAACCCGTACCTGGCCTTCGCGGCCCAGATGATGGCCGGGCTCGACGGGATCCGTAACCGGATCGAGCCACCGGAGCCGATCGACAAGGACCTCTACGAGCTGCCCCCCGAGGAGCACGCCCTGATCGAGCAGGTCCCGGGCTCGCTCCCGGAGGTGCTCGACGCGCTCGAGGCCGACCACGATTACCTGCTCGAGGGCGATGTCTTCACGAAGGACCTGATCGAGGCGTGGGTCGAGTACAAGCGCAAGAACGAGGTCGACCCGATCCGCTTCCGGCCGCACCCGCACGAGTTCGAGATGTACTTCGACCTCTAGGCCTCAGCTGCCAACCGACCGGTCCCTGGGCTGCAGAGACGCAGAATCAGGGGCCGGTCTCGTTTGCCCTGGTCCGCAAGAGGTCGGCCGAGGAGCTCGGCCGGGGCTGATCTTCTCAGGCGGCGCGGGCTGTGGACGCAGGGGCGGAAGGGGCGTATGCGGCCTCGACGGCCTGGCGCACCGCGACCTCCGGCCAGCGCAGCCCCAGGAGCGCGACGAGCACGAGACACACCCCCGCGCAGACGGTGACCGCCGCCTCCGGCCCGGTGTGCTGAGCTAGCCATCCCGCACCGAGGTAGGACCCGGCGGCAGCGGCGACCGACAATGCGCCGGCGAGGCTGAAGATCCTGCCTCGCAGGGCCTCGGGTGTGACCAGCGTGAAGGTCGCCTGCAGCGGGACCATGAAGGCCTGCAGCATGCCGCTGAGGAACCACAGGGCCGCCAGCAGGGGGAACGGAAGATGGAGCATCGTCAGGACGAGCGGCAGCGGCATCAGCATGGCGAGCGGGATCAGCGAGCTGTTCTGCCAGCGCACATCACGCCGGGTGATCAGGATGATGCCCAGGACGGCACCGGCCACCGGTGCGGCCATCAGAGGACCGGCCCACCAGCTCTCCCCGGCGATGGGCACGGCCAGCGCCTCCGGGGCCGCGATGCCGACGCACGCGACCACGCTGAGCAGGATGAACCGGGCCAGCACGGGATGGTGCACCATGTCGCCGGCCGCCCGGTGCAGGTCACGCACGAACCCGGGTAGCCCCTTGCCCCGCTCGCCCGAGACCGGCCGCAGCTCGACGACGATCAAGATCGTGATCGCCGCGACCAGGAAGGACACTAGGTCGGCGAGGAGCCCTACCCCGGGGCCGAGCCACGCGACCAGGGCACCTCCGACCGCGAGGCCGAACGCCTGGTTGGTCTGCTCGGACAGCGCGTTCAGTCCGATCGCGCGCGCGTAGTACTGCCGGTCCGGGAACAGGTCGGTCATCAGGATCATGCTCGATGCCGACGCCGCACCGCCGATCGTCTCGAGGACGACGAGCACGGCGAAGATCGTCAGCAGCTTGGCCTCGGTCAGCACCAGGACGAGCAGCGCGCCGACGCACAGCGCCCGCAGCAGGTGCCCCCAGACGATGACCCACTTGTAGGGCAGCCGGTCGACGACCGGCCCGACCAGGCTGCGGCCGAACACCGCGGGCAGATAGCTGACCGCGAGCGTCGTCGCGGCGGCAAGTGGCGAACTCGTGCGCTGGAAGACGATCGCGGCGATCGTGATCCGCGCGATGTTGTCGCCCCAGAGCGAGAGCGCCGACGCCAGGAAGACCGGGAGGTACTTCGGCACCCTCAGAACGTCAACGAAGGACGGCGCAGCGCTGCCCACGTCCTTGGTCACGAGCACACGCTACCCTGCGTCAGTCAGTCGTAAAAGTTGAAACTCATAACATGTCGCGATCGACGCGCGACCCGCCGCCAAACCTCGCTCAGCCGACCCCCGGATCCGGGCTCCAGCCCGGCGATGCGGGCCACGCCGTCGGCGTCGCGCAGGTCCGACGGCAGGCTGTCCGCGGGCCGTCCGCGCCACAGCATCCCGGCGTTGCGCAGGCGGCTCGCGAGCAGCCACGCCTCCCGGAGGCTGTCCGCGTCGGAGGTCGTCACGAGGCCGGCCTCCTCGAGGGCGTGCAACGCAGCGAGGGTGCCGGTGACGCGCAGCCCCGGGTGGTCGTGGGCATGGCGCAGCTGGGCCAGCTGGACGGTCCACTCGACGTCGGTCAGGCCCCCTTGGCCCAGCTTCACGTGCGTGCTGGGGTCGGCTCCTCGGGGCAGCCGCTCGGCCTCCATCCGTGCCTTCAGGGTGCGGATGTCGCGTACCTGCGCCGGGTCCAGGCCACCCTTCGGCCAGCGCAGCGGCTCGATGAGCTGCAGGAACTCCTGGGCGAGGGTCGGGGGTCCGGCGATCGGCGCGGCGCGCAGGAGCGCCTGGAACTCCCAGGTCAGGGCCCACCGCTGGTAGTAGGACCGGTAGGCCGCGATGCTGCGCACGAGGGGACCGGTCCGGCCCTCGGGCCGCAGGTCGGCGTCGAGGGTCATCGCGGGATCCGGTCCAGCGCCCGAGAGCAGCCGCGCCATCTCCTTGACGACCGCGGTTGCCCGGCCCTGCGCCACCGCCTCGTCGGCTCCCGGGTGCAGGCCCAGGACGTACATGACGTCGGCGTCCGAGGAATAGCCCAGCTCGGCCCCCCCGAGGCTGCCCATGCCGACGACCAGCAGGTCCGCTCCGAAGGGTCCGTCCCGGGCGACGACCGCGGCCGTCGCGACCTCGAGGGTCACCTCGATGGTGGCGGCGGCCAGGTCGGTCAGCGCCTGACCTACCTGTGTCGTCTCGAGCCGACCGGTCAGGTCGGCGAACATGGTCCGGAGCAGCTCGTGGCGCCGAATGGCGCGCACGGCCGGCATCGCCTCGTCCGCCGCTTCCCGACGAGCCACGGCGGCGCGCATCCGGGCCGCGGTCGCCGCGCGCGGCCGGGGCACCAGCCCGTCGCGCTCACCGAGGATCCGGACGCTCTCCGGCGAGGCGATCAGCAGGTCGGCCGCCAGGCGGCTGCGGGCCAGCACATGGGCGAGCTGCTCGGCCGCCCGGCCCTCGTCGCGCAGCATCTTCAGGTACCAGTGGGTCGTGCCGAGGTTCTCGCTGACCCGCCGGAAGGCCAGCAGACCCGCGTCGGGGTCCGCCTCGTCCGCGAACCAGCCGAGCATCACCGGCAGCAGGGTGCGCTGGATGGCGGCCCGACGACTCACCCCGGTGGTGAGCGCCTCGATGTGCCGCATCGCGCCGGCCGGGTCCCGGAAGCCGAGCGCGGACAGCCGCTCGCGGGCGGCCGCCGGGGACAGGCCCACCTCGTCCGGGGTCAGCCGGGCCGCCGCGGCCAGCAGCGGACGGTAGAAGAGCCGCTCGTGGATCCGGCGCACCTCCCGTGAGATCGCGACCCGTTCCGCCACGACGGCCGCACCCGGGTCGCGCCGGTGGCCCATGGACCGGCCGAGACGACGAAGGTCCGCGGCGGACTCGGGCATCAGGTGCGTGCGCCGCAGCCGGTAGAGCTGGATCCGGTGCTCGAGACAGCGCAGGTGACGGTAGTCGCGGTCGAGCGCGGCCGCGTCGTCGCGGCCCACGTAGCCGCCCCGAGCCAGGGCCGCGAGCGCCTCGAGCGTGGTCGCCGACCGCACCGTCGGGTCGGTCCGGCCGTGCACGAGCTGGAGCAGCTGGACGCTGAACTCGACGTCGCGCAGCCCACCCGGGCCGAGCTTGAGCTGCCGGGCCGCCTCGGCCGCCGGCACGTGCTGCTCCACCCGGCGGCGCATGGCCTGCACGTCGGTGACGAAGTCGGCCCGTCCGGCGGCCTCCCACACCAGGGGGGAGATCTCCGCCTTGTAGTGCCGACCGACCTCGAGGTCCCCGGCCGACACCCAGGCCTTCAGCAGCGCCTGGAACTCCCAGGTCTTGGCCCACCGCTCGTAATAGGCCTTGTGGCTGGCCACCGTGCGCACCAGCGGGCCGTTCCTGCCCTCGGGGCGCAGCGCCGCGTCCACCGCCCAGAGCGACCCTTCCGGGGTCGGGGTCGAGCAGGCCCGCATGAGACCGGTGGCGAGCTGGGTCCCGATCCGCAGGGCGTCCTGCTCGTCGGCGCCCTCTGCCGGCTCGGCGACGAAGATCACGTCGACGTCGCTGACGTAGTTGAGCTCACCCCCACCGGTCTTGCCCATCCCGATTACCGCGAGCCGGCAGACCTCGTGCCCGGGACCGTGCTCCTGCCGGGCGATGACGAGCGCCGCCTCGAGGGCGGCCTCGGCCAGCTCGGCGAGGGCTTCGCCGGTGGCCGGCAGCACGGCGAGCGGGTCGGGGGCGGTCAGGTCCAGTGCCGCGATCCGCAGCAGCCCGCACCGGTAGGCCATCCGCAGGGCGTCGTATGGTGTGTGCTTGGCCGGCGCGGTCACCGCCGCCACCAGCTCGGCGCGGACCTGCTCCCCGGGCCTGGGTTCCGCGCGGGCGGCGCAGACCCAGTGGCCCGGGTGTCGGACCAGGTGGTCCACGAAGGCCGAGGAGGCGCCCAGGACGGCCAGCACCCGGTCGCGACCGGGCCCGGCGGTGCGCAGCTCGGTGGCCAGGGCGGCGGGGCCGGTCTCGGGTGGTTCCGCGGCGCTCGTCAGCGCCTCCAGGACCCGCACCAGCCCGAGCAGCGCCAGGTCGGGGTCGGCCGTCTCCCCGACCGCGCCGAGCAGGTCGGCGGGCAGACCGTGCGGGCCGTCGCCCAGCAGGGCGAGCACCGGATCGTCGAGCAGCGACCGGGCCCGGGGCAGGTCGTCGAAGCCGAGCCGGGCGAGCTGCCCGGCGAGCGAGCTGGTCCGGTCCGAGGCGGCCACGGTCAGAGCCGGGGCAGGTAGCGGTCGAGCTCGAAGCGGCTGACCTCGCGGCGATAGTCGAGCCACTCCTGACGCTTGTTGCGCAGGAAGAAGTCGAAGACGTGCTCGCCGAGCAGCTCGGCGACCAGCTCGCTGTCCTCCATCGCCTCCAGGGCCCGACCGAGCGAGGCCGGCAGCGGCTTGATGCCCATGGCGCGCCGTTCGGCGTCGGTCAGGCCCCACACGTCGTCCTCGCTCTCGGGTGGCAGCTCATAGCCCTCCTCGACCCCCTTGAGACCGGCCCCCAGCAGCACGGCGAACGCGAGGTAGGGGTTGCACGCCGCGTCGAGGGAGCGCACCTCGATCCGGGTCGACTGACCCTTGTTGGGCTTGTGCATCGGCACACGCACGAGAGCCGAGCGGTTGTTGTGCCCCCAGGTCAGGTGCGCCGGCGCCTCTCCGCCACCCCAGAGCCGCTTGTAGGAGTTGACCCACTGGTTGGTGACGGCGGTGATCTCCGCGCCGTGCGTGAGCAGCCCGGCGATGAACTGGCGCCCGGTCCGGCTCAGCTGGTAGGGCGCGCCCGGCTCGTAGAACGCGTTCGAGTCACCCTCGAAGAGCGAGAGGTGGGTGTGCATGCCGGAGCCGGGGTGGTCCGAGAACGGCTTGGGCATGAACGTCGCGTAGACCCCCTGGGTCAGGGCGACCTCCTTGACGACGGTCCGGAAGGTCATGACGTTGTCGGCGGTGGACAGCGCGTCCGCGTAGCGCAGGTCGATCTCGTTCTGCCCCGGGGCACCCTCGTGGTGGCTGTACTCGACCGAGATCCCCATGCTCTCGAGCATCGTGATGGCGGCCCGCCGGAAGTCGTGGCCGGTGCCGTGCGGGACGTGGTCGAAGTAGCCGGCGTCGTCGACCGGAACCGGGCGACCACGCGGGCCGCGCTGCTGCTCGAGCAGGAAGAACTCGATCTCGGGGTGGGTGTAGAAGGTGAACCCCAGGTCGGCCGCGTGGTCCAGGGCCCGACGCAGCACGTGACGGGGGTCGGCCACGCTCGGGGTGCCGTCGGGCAGCAGCAGGTCGCAGAACATCCGCGCCGTGCCGGGGCTTTCGCCCCGCCACGGCAGGATCTGGAAGGTCGTCGGGTCGGGCTTGGCGAGCATGTCCGCCTCGTAGACCCGGGAGAGCCCCTCGATGGCCGAGCCGTCGAAGCCGATGCCCTCGGCGAAGGCCCCCTCCAGCTCGGCGGGAGCGACCGCCACGGACTTCAACGTGCCCAGCACGTCGGTGAACCACAGCCGGACGAACCGGATGTCGCGCTCCTCGATCGTGCGCAGCACGAACTCTTCCTGACGGTTCATGGCCCGATCCTGCCGCACTCCTGTTACCGGGACGTAACGCGGGCCGGAGGCCGGATGAGCCACCGGGCCCCGGGTTGTGGCACCCGGGGCCCGGTGTTGTCGAGCCGGCCGGCTCGACGGGGCGTCAGCTCACTTCGAGCCGTTGACCACCCGGACCGTCATGTTCTCGCCCCGGTGGGACGTCGACCTGACCGTGATCTTCACCCCGGCGCCGGCGACCTTCGTCGAACCCATCGGGTTCGCGGAGTCCCAGTACCGGTTCGGGTCAGAGTCGTCGAAGGTGCGGATCCCCGGGGTCGACCTGACGTAGACCCCGTAGCCGTTGCGGTGGAAGGTCACCGCGTCGGTGCGCTCCGTGCCGAACGTGGCGTCGAAGGGCTGGCGCCGGTTGCCGAGCAGCACCGCGTCCCCGCCCGGTGTGCCGGGGAACTTGACCGCCTTCGGCCTGGCGTCGACCGGCAGGACCAGCCCCGCGCCGGGGTGGGTGATGGTGTTGTTGTCGGTGTACTCGCCGTTGCTGTACCAGACGAGCAGGCCGTTCTGGTAGGGGAACTTCTCGACCCAGTTCGGCTTGGTGCTGGCCCAGCCGAAGTTGTAGGGCCCCGTGCGCAGCGTCTCGTCGTAGCCGGTGTAGGTGCGGTTCTCGGCGTAGTAGACGTCCTGCACCTCACGCGAGGTCGTGCCGTCGATGATCGTGAAGCCGTCGGCGGTCCACCCGTCGGGTCCGCTCTCGACGTCGTCGACCGGCCCGGTCACGCCGTCGACCGTGACCGCGATGTCGTCGACGAAGGCTTCGCTGGCCACTCCGCCGTCGGTCGCGACCCGGAACCGGAACTCGACCTGCTGCCCGGCCCACGCGCTCAGGTCGAACGACTTCCGGGTCCAGCCGAAGGTGCCGTCGACCTCGCTGCCCGCCTGGGCCCAGGTCGAGCCGCCGTCGGTCGAGACCTCGGCGTAGAGGAAGTCGTAGCCGACCTCGAGCCGGCCCTGCACCCACGCGTCGACCGAGGCGGAGGATGCCGCCGAGGTCAGGTCGATGGTGCGGGTCAGGGTCGAGTTCAGGTCGTTGCCGTAACCACTCCACCACTCGCCCGTGCCCGAGTGCGGCGTGTTGCGCTCGGTCACCAGGGTCCGTGGCGGCAGCGGCACGACGACCGCCTGCGGTTTGACGCCATAGGCGTCGGGCCACTTGCTGGACCGGTCGCGCACCACCTCGGAGGCCGGGCCGAGCTTGACCGTACGGTTCTTGCCGGGCTCCACGGTGGCGTAGTCGAGCCACCCGAGCTGCAGCTTCTCCCAGGGCCCCATGTAGCCGGGCTTCGTGCCGATGTCGGTCCTGCTCCGGCTGAGCCAGGAGCCGCCGCTCATGAGGGTCCAGAAGCCGGTGCCGTTGTCACCGCCGGCAGTGTCGTACAGGTCCGGCAGGCCCAGGTCGTGGCCGAACTCGTGCGCGAACACCCCGAGCCCGCCGTTCTCCGGCTCGGTGGTGTAGTCGCCGATCCACAGGCCGCTGTCGCCGAGCGGCACCCCGCCCAGCCGGTTGAAGTCGGGTCCGGTCTTGCCGACGTTGTTCGAGAAGGCGTACCAGCGGTGCGACCAGATCGCGTCGGCGCCCTGCGCGCCACCGCCGGCCTCCTCGCCCTCGCCAGCGTGGATGGCCTGGAAGTGGTCGATGTAGCCGTCGGGCTCGTTGAAGTCGCCGTCGCCGTCGTAGTCGTAGCGGTCGACCTTGTCGAACTGCGCCAGGTAGGACCGGATCTGCGCCGGGCTCTGGTCGGCGGCGATCTGCGCGTCGTACCACGACGTCGCGGTGTCCTTGACGTAGTTCCAGTAGCCGTTCGACTCCGCGATGGCATTGCTGCCGTAGCGGGCCTCGTTGTAGGGGACCTTGACCCAGTCGGACACGTCTCCCTTGGCCAGGAAGCGCCCGTTGGACTGCTTGAGGTAGAAGTCGCGGAAGGAGTCCTCGGGGTCGAGGAACATCATCTCGAGGTAGTGCTGGCGACTGAAGTCGGCGACCCAGTACGTCGAGTTGTCGTCGGTGCTGTTGCCGTCCCAGAGCCGGTCCGGCTGCGAGATCTCGTTGTGCGCCGGCCCGGGCGTGCCGCCGGCCCGTGGGTCGGTCCGGTCCCCGAAGTCCGTCAGGATCGTGAAGATGCTCTCCTCGCGATCGACCGGGTAGTTGACGTACCTGGTCCGCGCCTTCGCCGCCTTTCCCTTGATCCCCTTGGCGGTGCGCTCCGCCTTCAGCTCGATGACCCGGTTGCCGTTGATCACCCGGGTCGTCGCCTGGCCCGTGACGAGCTGGCGCACCGCGTCCTGGCGCAGCCGGCTCTGGGCCTCGGCGAGCGGGTTGGGTAGGTTGTCGGGTCGGTTCGCCTGGGCGGCGGCGGGGTCGGCCGGCATCGGTGCCCGGGTCGTGGGGGCAGCCTGCGCGGCGAAGGGGGCCGCGAGGGTGCTTGCCACGAGAGCGCCGACTGCGAGGCCTGCGACACCGCTCCAATGTCGCTTGTCCACGGTCTGTCCTCCTGGTCGGTCCGGCGCCGATCAGCGCCGAGACGTATTCGACCACGGCCCGGGGACACCCGTGCGGCACAGCCGCGAGACTTTTGGAATCCTTTACCTTCTCGGGCTCCCACCCGGTCAGCCGGAGCCCTGCGCCCCGTCCCCGGGCCAGCCGGGCGAGGCGCCCTTGGCGTTCCACTCCCGGTCCTGCTCGTCCCAGGCCTCGGTGCGGGCCCTGGCCTGCTCGAGCGCCTTGCGCGCCTCGGCCTCGGTGTCGTAGGGCCCGAGGACCACCTCGCCCCGGCTGCGCGTCTTGTCGGTCTGGACCTCACCGGTAGCCACGTTGTACCAGTACTTCATCTCGGTCGCCCTTCCTGGACCGGGCCCGGCGGACCTGCGCCGGATGCGCCGGTGCCCGTCGCTCGCTCGCGCCCGGCGCCTAGACTCCACCGTATGCCGGTTCGGTTCGCAAGCGTGTCCCCCCATGCCGTCACCCCGCGGCGGGCCGTGCCGGCGGACATCGCGCGGCCGCACTACGTCGGCCTGACGCGCTTCCGGGAGGACGGCGACATCCTCGTCAAGGACGCCGAGACGATCGAGCGGATGCGCGTGGCCGGCCGCGTCGCGGCCGGTGCCATGGCCGCCGCCGCCGCGCACGTCGCGCCCGGCGTCACGACCGACGAGCTCGACCGGGTGGCCCACGAGTACCTGCTGGACCACCACGCCTACCCGTCCCCGTTGGGCTACAAGGCCTTTCCCAAGTCGGTGTGCACGAGCGTCAACGAGGTGATCTGCCACGGCATCCCAGACCTGCGTCCGCTCCAGGACGGCGACATCGTCAACATCGACGTGACCGCCTACCTGCACGGGGTGCACGGCGACACCGATGCGACCTACCTGGTCGGCGAGGTCGACGAGGAGTCTCGCCTGCTGGTCGAGCGCACCCGCGAGGCGATGCTGCGCGGCATCCGCGCCGCCCGGCCGGGCCGGCAGCTGAACGTCATCGGCCGGGTCATCGAGAGCTACGCCAAGCGCTTCGGCTACGGGGTGGTGCGCGACTTCACCGGTCACGGCATCGGGCTGGAGTTCCACTCCGGCGTCATCGTCCCCCACTACGACGCGGCCCCCGGCTACGACCTGGTCATGGAGCCGGGCATGACCTTCACGATCGAGCCGATGCTCAACCTGGGCACCCACGAGTGGGAGACCTGGGACGACTCGTGGACGGTCGTGACCAAGGACCGGCGCCGGTCCGCGCAGTTCGAGCACACCATCGCCATCACCGAGGACGGCAACGAGATCCTGACGCTCCCGTAGTCTCTGCGCAGGAGTCTCTGGCGCAACGGAAGGACCACCATGGGCAGGCAGGGCACCCCGCTGGGCATCGACGTCGGCGGCAGCGGGATCAAGGGAGCGCCGGTCGACCTCGAGCAGGGTCGGCTGGCCCAGAAACGGCTCAAGATCGCCACGCCCAGGCCGGCGACGCCCGACGCGGTCGCCGAGGTGATCGACCAGATCGTCGACGCCTTCGCCGAGCAGACCGGCGACTCGCCGATCGGGGTGACCCTGCCGGCCGTCGTCATCCGCGGCCGGGTCCTGTCGGCCGCCAACATCGACCCGTCGTGGGTCGACACGGACGCCGAGGCGCTGATCAAGCGGCATACCGGCCGGGCGGTGACCGTGCTGAACGACGCCGACGCGGCGGGGCTCGCCGAGCTGCACCATGGGGCGGCGCAGGGCGCGCACGGTCTGGTCATCCTCACCACGCTGGGCACCGGGATCGGCTCGGCGCTGATCCACGACGGCGTGCTCGTGCCCAACTCCGAGCTCGGGCACCTCGAGCTGGACGGCTACGACGCCGAGAAGCGCGCGGCCTCCTCCGCCAAGGACCGCGAGGGCCTCTCCTGGGACGCGTACGTCGACCGGCTGCAGCGCTACTACTCGGCGCTCGAGGCGTTGTTCTCCCCCGACCTGATCGTCGTCGGCGGCGGCATCTCGCGGGACGCCGACCTGTTCCTGCCCCGGCTCCGGCTGCGGGCCCCGATCGTGCCCGCCCGGCTGCGCAACCAGGCCGGCATCATCGGCGCCGCCTGGCGCGCCGTCGATCTCGCCGTCGCGTCGGGCTGAGCTCAGTCCCGCACGAGCCCGAGCAGCAGCTCGGGGGCGCGCCGGTCGTAGACGCGCCCCCCGACGCGGGTCCCGAGGACGAACACCCCGGCACCGAGCAGTATGCCGCCCACCGCGGTCGGCCAGAGCGCCCACTGCCGTCCCCACCAGGTCAGCAGGGCGAGGACCAGGACCGGGGAGGCGAGCAGGCCCGCGCCCAGGCTGGAGACGGTCTGGGCGAGCAGGCGCGCGCCCTGCCCGCCGGGCGGCGTCGTGAGGGGGTTCTCGCCCGGTTTCGGCACGGGGTAGGGCAGCACGACGCTCATTACCGACGAGATGCCGAAGCCGGCCCCGGCCAGCGCGACGGCGAGCCCGAGCACGGCAGGGAGCAGGTCGAACCGGTGCCCGAGCCACGCACCCAGGACGCTGTAGCCGGGCACCAGCACGACAGCGAGCAGGGCGCTCGGGACGAGCCGGGCCACGCGGTCCACCCGTCCTCGGGTGCCGGCGGCCACGTGCATCCAGAACGCGGTCGACTCGTACGCGAGGGAGTTGTGCTCGCTCCACCCGAGCAGGAAGCCGAGGAGCGGTCCGATCAGCAGGGCCGGCCACGCCGGGCCACCGGCGAGCGACGGGACGAGCAGGAACAGCGGGGTGAGCGGCGCCATCACCAGGCCGACCTGGTAGCGCGGGTCGCGCTGCCAGTAGGTCGCGATCTGGGCGGCGATGGCGCCCGCCTGCGTGCCGGGGAACCGCCCGAGCAGGCCGAGGCCGTGGTGTCCCGCTCCGGTGACGGGCCCGCCGACGCCGGTGGGGTTCTCGACCTGGCGGCGCAGGGCCTGCTGCCACAGCAGCCCGAGCCCCCCCAGGACGGCAACGCCGAGGACGAGCCGGAGCAGGCCGCTGGCGACCTGCCCGACCGCGACGTCGGCGGGCGCTGCCCAGATCCAGCCGAACGGCGTCCAGCCGGCCACCGCCCCGACGGTCGGCATGATGCGCTCGAAGCGGCCCATGGCCTGGGCGCCCAGGGCCAGTCCCGGGCCGAGCGCGACGACGATGACGAGCCCCAGCACGGCCGTCACGTCCCTGCCGCGCCGGCTCGACATCGCGCTGCTGGCAACGGCGGAGACCCACCGGCTGACCGTCACGCAGGTGAGCAGGCCGACGGCCGCGGCCACGACCGCGACGACCGTGGCCAGTACCGATACCGACCACGTGACCAGGGTGCCGGCGACCACGACCGCACAGGCCAGGGCGGGCAGGCCGAGCAGCCCGGCGAGGACGAGCCCGACGGCCAGCTGCCGGTACGGAACCGCGAACGTCGCGAAGCGCGCCGGGTCGAGGGTCGGGTCCGTCCCGAAGGTCAGCAGCGGCAGGATCCCCCACGCGAGGACGAGCAGGGCCCCACCGAGCGGCACGTAGAGGCGGGCCTCGGGCAGCATCGTGCGCAGGGCGGCCACCGTGGCCCCGAGGGTGAGCACGAGTACACCGAAGTAGACGATGCCCAGGATCGCACCGATCGCCTGGGCCCGGCTGCGGCGGAAGATGTTGCGCAGCAGCGTCAGCTTCAGTCGGACGAGGTGCGCAACCACTCCAGTCCCTCCACCTCGGTCGTGCCCCCGACGAGGTCGACGAACCGCTCCTCCAGCGAGGCTCCCCGGCGCACCTGGTCCACGGTGCCGGACGCGAGGACCTCGCCCCGGGCCAGGACGGCGACATGGCTGCAGATCCGCTCGACCAGGTCCATGACGTGGCTCGACAGCACGACGGTGCCCCCGGCGGCGGCGAAGTCGGCGAGGATCCGCCGGATGGTCGCCGCCGACACCGGGTCGACGGCCTCGAACGGCTCGTCCAGCACGAGCACCTTCGGCCCGTGCACGAGCGCCGCGGCGAGAGTCACCTTCTTGGTCATGCCGGCGGAGTAGTCGACGACCAGCTTGTCCCGGGCCTCCGCGAGCCCGAGGGCCCGGATCAGCTCGCCGGCGCGCTGGGTGGCGACCTCGCGGGACAGCCCGCGCAGCAGGCCCGAGTAGGTCACCAGCTGCAGCCCGGTGAGCCGGTCGAAGATCCGCAGCCCGTCCGGCAGGATGCCCAGCAGCCGTTTGGCCGCCACGGGGTCGGCCCACACGTCGTGGCCCAGCACGACCACGGTCCCGGCATCGGGGCGCAGCAGACCGGTCACCATCGACAGGGTCGTCGTCTTGCCGGCGCCGTTGGGCCCCACGAGCCCGAAGAACGAGCCGCGCGGCACGTCGAGGTCGATGCCGGCGACGGCGACGACGTCGCCGAAGCGCCGGCCCAGCCCGCGCACGGCGACGGCGGGTCCGGGTGCCGACTCGCCCGAGGGGGGCGGCAGCATCGACAGGTCCGTCATCTCTCCCCCGTCGTCAGCGCTGCCCCGTCGGTTCCGACAGCTCCGGGATCAGAACGTACCGGACTGCCCGTCGCCGAGGTAGCGCAGCGTCAGGCCCGGCACCCCGGCGAAGCTCTCGACGTGCCCGGCATACATCTGCTTGCCCCGCTCGGAAAGCAGCGCGTCGTGGATCGGCACGAAGCACGCCGGTGCGACGCGGGCCACGAAGGCGATGGAGTCGCGGACGGCACACCATGGCGCGTTGAGCGGGTGGGCGAGCACGTCGACGGGGCCGGGCTGGGCGTCATACGCGTCGCCGGGGTGGAACAGCGTGGGCTCTCCGGCGGCCCGCAGGACGTACCCGACGTTGGGGACCTGGGGGGCCTGGTCGTGGTTGAAGGCGTGCTGCTCGCCCACCGGCGAGATCCGCACCTCGCCGACCTCGAAGTCCTCGCCCTCGCGCGTGGGTACGACCGAGAGTCCTTCCCCCGCAAGCTTCTCCGCGCTCAGCACGTCCACCCGCACGACCGCCTGGGGGTTGGCCCGGATGAGCGCCCGAGCCCGTTCGGGGTCGAGGTGGTCGGCGTGGTTGTGCGTCACGAGGATGGCGTCCAGGCCGCGCAGCTGCTCGAACCCGGCCGAGAAGCCGCCCGGGTCGATCAGGATGCGCCGGTCGGCGGTCTCGACCAGCAGGCACGAGTGTCCGAGGTGGGTCAGTCGCATGCTCCAACGTAGCGCCATGACCCGCGGTGCGAGCACTCCTGCCGGCGCGGGCCGGGTCGGTCAACCACGCAGCACCCTGCGCAGGTGCCGGCGGGGCAGCTCTCGCCAGGCGCGCTCGAACTCAGCCAACGCCCGGGCCGCCCGAGCCTGCTCGAACGCGTCGAGGCGCCCGTAGGTGAACTCGTCCTCGCCCGCCTCGTGGGCCTGCACGGCGAGGCGGCGCAGCGTCACCCGCGCCTCCCCGGCGTCGTGATGCTCCCCGAGTGCCCTCTGGACGGCCTGCGCCCGGGCCGCGATCAGCTCCGCGTGGTGACCGTACGCGGGCACGAGGGCCTCCGCAGCGTAGCGGTAGCGCTTGGCCTTCTTGCGGGTCTCGTGGGCCGCGGCGTCACGGTCCGGACCCTCGGGAACCTCACCCATCCGACGCTGCGCCCGCTCGAGGCGCCGCGCGTCAACGCGGAGCAGTCGCGGCACCGCGCGGAAGATCCTCTCGTCGGCCCGCGGGCTCCAGGGCGGGCGTTCGGCCAGCGACTCGAGTCGGTCGACGAGGCGTGCGTAGCGTGGGCCGTGCAGGGCCGCGAGCGCGTCCTCGGTGCCGACCCGCTCCTCTGCCGCGAGATGGACGTGCAGTCGTCGGGGCACCGGCCCGAGGACGAGCTGCGGCGGCTGGCTGCGCAGGATCTCCTCAAGGTGCTGGTGCAGCACCTGGGCGTCCCGGGCCCGGCCCAACGTGTGTCCCACCCAACGCAGCTCGGTGCAGACCGGGCCGACCGGCCCGGCTCGGAACACGCCCGCGAAGGTGCCCAGCAGCGAGCGCAACCGACGGCAGTCGGCGCGCAGGTCGTGGATCCGGGCTGCCGGTCCGTCCCGACCGGTCTCGGAGTGCTCGCGCAGGTCCTCGAGCTGGCGCCGCAGACCGAGCAGCACCAGAGTGCGGACCGGGTCCGCCGTGCTCACGGGTGCGCCGCCATCGCCCGTCATGACCTCATCCTCGTGCACGGTAACGGGTCAGAGCCCGTCGCGGCGCCGTCCCCGCTCCCCCGGGCTCACCTGCCGACGGAGTGCGGGCCTGCTCCCACGTGGCGCCTCGGCCGGCCGGGACCGACGGGTCGGCGCCCGCGCAGCCCACGGGCGGCACGGGCGCCGACGGTCCGCATACGCGCGGCCGGACGGGCTGACCGGTGGGTCAGTCCTTGATCGGGCAGGTGATCGCGGTGCGGTAGATCTGCATGTCGCCACCGGCCGAGTGCGGGGTCACGCACTCGTTGTGCGCGATGTACATCACCTGGTAGTAGAGCGGCTGGATGACCTGGTCCTTGAGGATCGAGTCCTCGGCGGCCTGCCAGTGCTTGTCGGCCTCCGCCGTGGTCGTGGCGGCCCAGGCCTTGGCGACCTCGGCGGACGCCGTCGGGTTCTGGTACTTCAGCCGGTAGTTGGCGTCGACCATGATCGAGGCGATCCATTCCGAGGCGGACGGGAACGACGAGCCCCAGAGCGTGATCGCGGGTCCCTCGAGGCGGTACTCGTTGATCGAGTCACCGAGCTCGGCGGCAGGGGTGGGCCGTGGCTCCACGTCGAGGCCGATCTTCTTGGCCTCGTTGGAGATCGCCAGCGCGGTAGCGGCGTCGGTCGTGTTGCCGGCGGAGTACAGCACGGGGATGCTGCCGGTGAACCCGGCCTGCTTGATCTTCGCCTTGGCACCTTCGGGGTCGAACTTGCAGGTGGCCCCGCAGGCGTCCGCGCGGTACGCGCTGACGGAGTCCGGCATGAGCGAGCCGGCGGCCTTGCTCGAGCCGAGGAACAGGTTCTTGGAGATCGCCTCCCGGTTGGTCACCATCGAGAAGGCCTCGCGGACCTCCTTCGGGAACTTCTTGTCGAGGTAGGTCGGCCAGAGGATGTAGGTCTCGAGCGTGTTGCTCTTGATCGCGGTCAGGCCCTTGTCGCCGAGCGCGTTCTTGGCCTGGGCGGCCAGGCCCGGGGGCAGGCTGCGCAGCACGTCGGTGTTGCCGGCGACGACGTCCTGGTAGGCGGTGTTGGTGTCGGTGAACACCTTGAAGACCAGGGTCTTGGCGGCACCCTCCGGGACCCAGCCCTTGTACTTCGGGTCCAGGGTGAGGACGGCCTCGACCTTCGGGTCGAGCTTGCTCAGCAGATAGGGGCCGTTGCCGACGGGCTTGCGGTCGTAGGCGGTCGGGTCCTTGAAGGCGCTCGCGGGCATTGGGCAGAACGGCAGGGTCGCCAGCAGGTAGGGCACGTCGTTGTACGGCTTGTTCATCGTCAGCGTGAACGTGTTGTCGTCGACCACCTTCAGGCCGGAAAGCCTGTCGGTCGACGGCTTGGCCTTGGGGTCGGCGGGGTTGAGGGCGTCATACCCCTGGATGTCGATGTACGCGTAGTTGCTGGGCATCGCGTTCTTGCCCAGCGCGATGAAGTTGAAGGTGTCGACCCAGGTCCTGGCGGTGATGGGGGTCCCGTCGGAGAAGGTCCGCCCCTCGGCGAGCTTGATCGTCCACGTCTTCTGGTCGGTGCTCTTCACCGACGAGGCCGCGCGCATGAACACCTTGCCCGCCTCGTCGATGCCGGTCAGCGGCTCGCAGAGCGCCATCGCGACCTGGCTGCCGGGGTTCTGCGCCCCGGTGATCCGCTCGATCGAACGGCTCGGCGAGCTGGCCGTGCTGATGACGGAGGTCACCGTGCTGGAGTGGGTGCGGCCGTCGCCGCCCCCACCGCCGTCGGCACCCTGGGGCGTGTTCTGCCCGTTGAGCGAACAGGCGGGCAGCGCAAGGACCGCGGCTGCCGCGGCGATGAGGACTCGGGTCTTGGTCACGTCGGGATCTTTCTCTCGAGGAGGGGGGTTGGGGGTCGATCAGGGTATGGCGGGAGTGGTGGTCAGACGACGCTGTAGGGCTGCCCGACCCGGGACCGGCTGACCTCTTCGGCCAGGTGGCAGGTGGCGCGATGCCCGTCGCCGAGGTCGACCGACGGGGGTACCACGGTCGAGCACTTCGCGATGGCGGCGTAGCACCGGGTGTGGAACGGACAGCCGGGCGGCGGGTTGATGGGTGAGGGCGGGTCCCCCTCGAGCACCACCCGGTCGATCCGGTAGCCGGGAGCCGGCTTCTTCGGGACCGCCGAGAGCAGGGCGCGGGTGTAGGGGTGGCCGGCCGACTCGTAGACCGCGTCGCACGGGCCCTGCTCGACGATCTTGCCCAGGTACATCGTGACGATGCGGTCGGACATGTGCTGCACCACGTCGAGGTCGTGCGCGATGAACACGATGGCCAGGCCCAGCTCCGTCTTGAGCTGGTTGAGCAGGTTGAGCACCTGGGCCCGCACCGAGACGTCCAGGGCGCTGACCGGCTCGTCGCAGACCAGCACCTCCGGCTCTACGCCCAGGGCGCGGGCGATGCCGACCCGCTGCAGCTGGCCGCCGGAGAACTCGTGGGGGTAGCGCCGCGCGTGGACCGGCAGCAGGCCGACCTGCCGCAGCAGCTGCTGCACGCGGTCCTCCACCGCGTCGCCGGGGACCAGGTCGTGCGCCAGGATCCCCTCGGCGATCGACTGGCCCACCGTCCGGCGGGGGTCCAGCGAGGCGAACGGGTCCTGGAAGATGAGCTGGATGCTGCGGTGGAAGGCCTTTCGCTCGGGCCCCCGCAGGGTGGACACGTCGGCGCCCTTCCAGCGCACCGCGCCCTGCTTCGGGTCCTCGATCCCGACGACCATCCGGGCCAGCGTCGACTTGCCGCAGCCCGACTCGCCGACCACGCCGACCGTCTCACCGGAGTTGATCGTCAGGGTGACCCCGCTGATCGCATGGACCAGCCCGGCCGGCCCACGCGAGAAGATCGAGCCCTTGGGCCGGTAGGTCTGGTGCACGTCGTCAAGCTCGAGCAGTGGCGTCGTCACGGTGCGCCACCTCCTCCCAGTGGTGGCAGGCCACCTCTCGTCCGGGCAGGCCGGCGACCACCGCCGGCCGGGTCTGCCGGCACAGGTCCGTTGCGAAGCTGCACCGCGGGTGGAAGCTGCATCCGGTCGGCCGGTTGCTCAGCAGGGGCGGCAGGCCGGGGATGGTGGGCAGGTCCTTGGCGCGGTGCTCGGGGCCGGGCACCGAGCTGAGCAGGCCGAGGGTGTACGGGTGCGAGGGCCGCTGCATGAGCTCGGCCATCGGCGCGCGCTCGACCGCCGAGCCGGCATACATGACCAGGGCCTCGTCGGCGACCTGGCTGGCGACTCCGAGGTCGTGCGTGATGAGCATGAGGGCCATGCCGCGCTCCGAGCGCAGCTCCTGCAGCAGGTCGAGGATCTGGGCCTGGACGGTCACGTCGAGCGCGGTCGTCGGCTCGTCGGCGATCAGCAGCTGCGGGTCGAGCGCGAGCGCCATGGCGATCATCACCCGTTGGCGCATCCCTCCGGAGAACTGGAACGGGTAGTCCGCGGCCCGGTTCCTGGCGTCGGGGATCCGCACGGCACGCATCATCTCGACGGCCTTGGCCTGTGCGTCGCGTCGGTTGTCACCGCGGTGGATGCGGTACATCTCGGCGATCTGGGCGCCGACCGGCACCACCGGGTTGAGCGAGGTGAGCGCGTCCTGGAACACCATGGCGATCTTCGCGCCGCGCACCGCCCGCAGCCGCTTCGGCGTGAGGGCCAGCAGGTCCTCGCCCTCGAGCAGCACCTGGCCGGCGGTGACCTTGGCGGCCGGCTGCGGCAGGATCCCCATGATCGCCTTGGCGGTGACGCTCTTGCCGGAGCCGGACTCCCCGAGCACGGCCAGCGCCTGGCCGTGCCCGATCGTGAAGGACAGGTCGTCGATCGCGGTGAGCGGGCCTTCGGCAGAACGGAACTGCACGCTCAGCCCGCGCACTTCCAGCAGGTTCGATGACATCAGGCGCTCCTCGGGTCCAGGGCGTCACGAAGGTTCTCGCCGAGCACGACGAAGGCGAGGGTGGTCAGCGCGAGCATCAGCGCCGGGAACAGCATCAGCAGCGGCGCGATCTGCCAGTTGCCGTCGGAGCTGGCCGCGGCGATCTGCAGGCCCCACGAGAAGGCGGGCAGCTTGATGCCGACGCCGAGGATCGAGAAGCCCGCCTCCGCCGTCATCCCCGCACCGACGCTCAGCGTCGACATCACGATCAGCGGGGTGATCGCGTTGGGCAGGACGTGGCGTCGCAGGTTCTGGAGCCGACCCACCCCGAGGATGCGCGCGGCCTGGACGTACTCGAGCTGCTTGACCTGCAGCACGGTGCTGCGCAGGTAGCGCATGGTGCCCGCCCAGGTGAACAGCACGAGCACGAAGACGATGGTGCCGACCCCGCGCGACTTGAACTGGTAGAGGATGACCAGGCTGGCGATGGTGACCGGCACGCCGAGCACGATGTCGGCGGCCCGCGAGATCACCGTGTCGGTGATGCCGCCGTAGTACCCCGCCAGCGATCCCGCCACGAGGGCGATCACGAAGGTGAGCCCGGCCACCAGGACGCCCACGAGCATCGAGGTGCGCGCGCCGTAGACGATGTTGCTGTAGTAGTCGCAGCCCTGCATGTCGAACCCGAAGGGGTGTCCCGGGCCGGGCCCGAGCCGTGACATCGACAGGTCGCAGTCGCGCGGGTCGATGCTGGTGAACAGCGTCGGCGCGATGGCCATGACGGACACCACGGCGATGATCAGCAGCGCCATGGCCAGGAACGGACGTCGCCAGCTCGACAGGAGCAGCGCCTCGACGCGGCCCCGGCGGCGCTGCGTGCCGGCCGGGCCGGTGCCCACCTCGACGGCGGTGCCGGACTCGGTGTTCTCAAGCATGGCGCACCCTCGGGTCGATGAGCGGGTAGAGCAGGTCGACGATCAGCGAGCTGAGCAGGAAGAACAGCAGGAGGAAGACGGAGACGCCGACCACCACGGGCCCCTGCTGCAGCGTGATCGCGTCGGACAGCGTGCCGCCCAGACCGGGCAGGTTGAAGATCGTCTCGATCAGCACGGACCCACCGAGCAGGCTGGCCAGGCTGAGGCCGAGATAGGTCACCACGGGCAGGAAGGCGTTGCGCAGCGCGTGCCGCCACACCACCCGCCCCGGGGAGGCGCCCTTGGCCTGCGCGGTCACGATGAAGTCGGCGCGCATCACGTCGACCAGGCTGGTCCGGGTCAGCCGCGCCAGGGGCGAGGCAGTCTCGAGGGCCAGCACCAGGGCGGGCATGACGAACGCGATCGGGAAGCCTTGCCGGACGCCGGAGATGGGTAGCCAGTGCAGCTTGATCCCGAAGACGTACTGGGCGAGGTAGGCCATGATGAAGCCCGGGACGGCCAGGAAGAAGATGGTGAAGAAGAGGTTGAACTTGTCGGGGGCGCGGCCCTCCCGAAGGCCGGCCCAGACCCCGATCAGCACCCCGATCACCAGCTTGAGGCAGAAGGCGGACAGCGCCAGCGCCATGGTGTACGGGAAGGCCGACGCGATCAGGTCGGTCACCGAGTTGTTGTTGAAGTCGTAGCCGAAGTCGCCGTGCAGCACGTTGCCGAGCCACTTGAAGTACTGGACCAGGAACGGGTCGTCGAGGTTGTACTGCTCGCGGATGGCCCGGATGCTCGACTCGGACAGTCGCTTGTCGCCGGCCAGGGCCAGCACCGGGTCGCCCGGCACCAGGAAGACCAGCAGGAAGACCAGGAACGTGGACCCGACCAGGGTCGGGACCATCAGCAGGATCCGCCGCGTGGCATACCTAAGCACTTGCGCTCACCCGCCTCTGGTGGCCGCGGTAGTAGCCGGCCAGCTCGTCGCGCACCTGCGGCACCCGTTGCGGCGCCGACCCGGACCGCAGCGAGCAGGTCGCGGCCACCCCGGCGGCCACGGCGTCGCGCGCGCCCAGCGGTGAGGTGTCGGTGGGGATGCCGTCCCGGGCGAACCGGACGAACTCTGCGACCGTGAGCACGTCGGCGTCGTCGTGTCCTCGCGAGTCGCCGACGATGGGGTACTGGACGTGGCCCCGTTCGAGGTAGCCGGTGCGCGCGTTCCACACCCGGACCTCGCCGCCCTCGCCGTCCCCGAAGTTCTCCAGCCGGCCCTGCGTGCCGATCACCGTGTAGTTGCGCCAGTAGTCGGGCGTGAAGTGGCACTGCTGGTAGCTGGCGAGCACCCCGTTGTCCAGGCGCATCGTCATCATCGAGATGTCCTCTACGTCGACGACCGGGTTGAGGTCGGTCTGGGACAGCGGCGGCCAGTTGTCCGTCGAGTACCAGTCCCACATGGTGCGGTCGGTGTTGTCGCGCCGGGACCGGACCCGTCCGTAGACCATGAGGTCGCCCATCGCGACCACCTCACGGGTCGACGAGCCGGCCAGCCAGTGGATCACGTCGATGTCGTGGGCGCCCTTCTGCAGCAGCAGGCCGGTCGCGTGGCTCCGGTCGGCGTGCCAGTCCTTGAAGTAGAAGTCGCCTCCGGAACCGACGAAGTGGCGGCACCAGATCGCCTGGACCTCGCCGATCTCACCGCGGTCGATGATCTGCTTCATCAGCCGCACCACGTGCATGTGGCGCATGTTGTGCCCGACGTAGAGCCTGGCACCGGACCGGTGCGCCGTCTCGAGCAGGTCGTCGGCGTCGTCGGTGGTGATCGCCAGCGGCTTCTCGACGTACACGGCGATCCCGGCCTCGAGCAACCGGGTGGCGACCTCGTGGTGGGTGTCGTCCGGGCTGGCCACGATGGCCGCGTCGAGGTCGGGGTGGTGAGCCAGCAGCTGCGGCACGTCGTCGTAGCGGGGCAGGCCGGGGCCGAGCAGCCGGTCGGCCCGGTGGCCGGCCGCGGGGTCGGGATCGACGGTCGCGACCAGGGTCGCCCCCGCCGCGTCGACATGCCGGGCCAGCCCGGCTCGGGCCCCGACCCCCACCAGCGCGACGGTGAAGGCAGGAGGGTCGGTCATGGTCGTCACGTGGTGCTCCTGGAGGGTGTGGAGGTGGTCGACGCATGAGTGCCGAGGCGAAGTCTAGGCGCCGGCACCCCTGATGTGACATAGATCTCAGTTGAGAACCGGGTAAAGGCTTGGTAAAGGGCGCCGAGCGCGACGGCGTCGAGCCCGAGCCGCCCGCCGGTGATCTCGGCGTCCAGGACGAACCCGCTGGCGAAACCGGCCACGGCCCGCGCGAGCCGGGGGGCGACCAGGTCCGCGTGGCGGCCCAGCTCGCCGCCGAGCACGACGACGTCCGGGTCCACGACCAAAACGAGGGCGGCGATGCCCGGGGTCATCGCCTCGACCAGGCCCGCGAGCGCCGTGTTCCCGGCTGCGTGACCCGGGTCGCGGCGCAGCCGGTCCAGGTCGGAGCTGATGGCGGCGGTCGCCTCGACCAGGCTGCCAGCGGGCATCGGCAGGTCGCTGAAGGAGTTGAGCAGCCCGACCTCACCGGCCTGCCGGCGTCGCCCACGCAGCAGCTGCCCGTTGACGACGATCCGCGCCGAGACATGGTGCCAGGTGATCGCGTACACGCCGCAACGGGCGCCGGCCAGCGACCCGGTCCGGGACTCGGCCGTGGCGGCCAGGGCCAGGTCGTTGTCGACGACCACCGGGACGTCCAGCAGTGCTGTGAGCCGCTCGGCGAGGTTGACGTCGCGCCAGGCGCGAACCGTCGGGGAGGCGGTCAGCACTCCGCGCTCGTCGACCAGACCGCCGACACCCAGGCCGAGGGCCCGCACGTCGGCCATGGTGTGGCCGCTTGCCGCCAGGGCCTGTCGGACGTGCCCGACGACCGGCGCCAGCTCCGGCTCGGCATCGCTCGGGGAGGCCCATCCGGGACCGGTGGTGGTCAGCACCCGGCCGGCCAGGTCCGAGACGAGCACGCGGCCCTCGCCCCGGGACAGGTCCAGCCCGACGACGACGCCCTGGTCCGGACGGAACGAGTAGGCCCGGGCGGGCCGACCGCCCTGCTCGCCGGCCGGCACCCGATGCGTGTCCAGCCGCACCAGCCCGGTGGGCTTGAGCTGGGCCAGGGCGGCCTCCACGGTCGGTCGCGACAGCCCGGTGTCCCCGGCGAGGTCGGTGACCGTGGCCCGGCCGCGGTCTCGCACCGCGGCCAGCGCGACCGCCCGGCTCGGGCTGGTCTGCGGGTGGGCCTGGCTCATCGCGTTGCCTCTCGCGTCGTCCGGCGGCGGTGCCGGTGGTTCCGAAGGGGGTTTCGGAACTGATTGCGTAACCTATGCGACGCCACGCCTGACGGGTCAAGGAGTGTCCACATCCTGAGACTCCGGATGCTCGCCCGAAGGTGCCCGTGGGGCCCCCGGGGGCGGACCCCGCCCGAGGTCACGGATGCGTCGAGTACCGGCCGTGGCAGAAGGACCGGAGCCGTCCGGCGAGCCCGGCGATCGTCGCCGCACCGTGGTGACGCGGGTCCCAGGCGGTGTAGAGGCTGATCGTCAGCTCGCCGCTCGGGGTCGTGATGCGCAGGGGGTGCAGCCCGAAACGGGGGTCGTCCGAGACGACCGCGACGCCCCGGCCGGCCGCGGCGATGGCCTGGGCCACCTCGGCGGAGGCCAGCTCGCGCGGCGTCCGCAGCTCCAGGCCGCCCAGCGCGACGGCCTGATCGAGCGCCTGCCGCGGGTGGAAGTCCGGGGTCAGGACCAGCAGGTCCTCCGCGACGAGCTCGCCCAGCGGCACCGTGGCCCGGCGCCCCCACCGGTGGCGCAGGGGCACGTAGGCCCAGACGGGCAGCTGGGCGAGCGGCTGGCCCGTCAGCCGACGTGGTGGCGGGGTGGTCCCGACGGCGAGGTCCGCCCCCCGGCCCACCGCCTCGTAGACCGCGGCCGGCAGCTCCTCGCGGACGTCCGGCATCGGGTCGTCCTCCCCCAGGGTCGCCAGGAACGGGGCGATCACGTCGGTGAGGGTCGTGCCGGGCGCCGCGATCGTGATGGTCTGCATGCGGCCGCTGCCGATCGCCCCGGCCGCGGCCCGCAGCGCGTCCGCGCGCGCGACCAGGTCGCGGGCCAGCGGCAGGAGCTCGAGACCGGCCGCGCCGAGGCGCAGCCGCCCGTGGCGCCGGACGAACAGCTCGAGGCCGAGGTCGCGCTCGAGCCCGCGCAGCTGGCGCGACAGCGACGGCTGGGCCACCCGGACGGCCGCAGCGGCGGCCGTCACGGACCCCTCGTCCGCGACGGCCAGGAGGTAGCGCAGGGTACGCAGCTCCACGGCATACCTCCCAGGCATGGCTGAGGTCACAAGTGAGTATTGGACAGCATGGCACGGCCGACGCACGCTGGGACCAACGAGTGCCCCCACGTCGCAAGGAGTCCGTCATGAGCCAGCCGCTCGAGCAGCGTCGCATCCTCGCCACCGCCATCCCCGGCCCCCGGTCGCAGGAGCTGTCGGCGCGCAAGGCGGCGGCCGTGTCCGCCGGGGTGAGCACCGGCCTGCCGGTCTATGTCGACCGGGTCCAGGACGGCATCCTGCGCGATGTCGACGGCAACCAGCTGATCGACTTCGGCGCCGGCATCGCCGTCACGACCGTCGGCAACGGCAACCAGCGGGTCGTCGACGCGGTGAGCCGCCAGATCCGGGACTTCACGCACACCTGCTTCATGGTCACCCCGTACGAGGAGTACGTCGCAGTCGCGGAGCGGCTCAACGAGCTGACGCCGGGCAGCCACGAGAAGCGCTCGGCCCTGTTCAACTCCGGCGCCGAGGCGGTGGAGAACGCGGTGAAGATCGCCCGCCACGTCACCGGCCGCGACGCGGTGATCGCCTTCGAGCACGGCTACCACGGCCGGACGAACCTGACGATGGCCCTGACCGCCAAGAACATGCCGTACAAGCACCGGTTCGGGCCGTTCGCCGGCGAGGTCTACCGCGCCCCGATGGCCTACCCCTACCGGTGGGCGACCGGCGCGGAGCACTGCCTCGAGGAGGCCTTCGAGGCGTTCACCACCATGGTGCACGCGCAGGTCGGCGAGGAGAACACGGCCGCGGTCATCATCGAGCCGATCCAGGGCGAGGGCGGCTTCATCGTGCCCCCGGACGGCTACCTGGCCCGGGTCGCGGACTGGTGCCGCGAGCACGGGATCGTCTTCATCGCCGACGAGGTCCAGACCGGGTTCGCCCGCACCGGGGACTGGTTCGCCTGCAACCACGACGGCGTCGTGCCCGACCTGATAACCACTGCCAAGGGCATCGCGGGTGGTATGCCGCTCGCCGGGGTCACCGGGCGGGCGGAGCTGATGGACGCGGTGCACCCCGGCGGGCTCGGCGGCACCTACGGCGGCAACCCGGTCGCGTGCGCCGCCGCGCTGGCCTCGATCGAGACGATGGAGCGCGACGACCTGCGCACCCGCGCCAAGGCAATCGAGGGCGTGATCGTGCCCCGGCTGCAGGCCCTGGCCGAGCGGCACGGCGTGATCGGCGACGTCCGGGGCCGCGGCGCGATGCTGGCGATCGAGCTCGTCTCGGACCCGGCGCGCAAGACGCCCGACCCCGCCCTGACCGCGGCGGTCAACGAGGCCTGCCACGCGCAGGGCCTGGTCACCCTGACCTGCGGCACGTTCGGCAACGTGTTCCGCTTCCTGCCGCCGCTGACGATCGGCGACGACCTGCTCGCCGAGGGCCTGGACATCCTCGACACGGCGTTCGCCACGGTGCTCGGGTGACCGCGCGATAGTCGGGCGCGTCAGGTCGCGCGGCGGCACCACGGCGGCAGGCGGAAGCTCGCGATGTCCCCGAACGGTGCGGGGGCGAGGGGACAGCTGCCGCCGTCCTGGATCTGGTAGACCATGTGGGCCTGCCCGAGCGAGGCGTCGGAGGTCATGTGCGGGTAGGACAGCGTGGCGTGCCCGTGCTCACCGAAGTAGTAGACGCCGTTCACGCCTCGATGGGGCCACCTGCGGATGTGCGCGACGACGCTGTCGGTGCGCCGGGTCCGGACGGCCGACCAGGCGGCGGCCAGCAGGTTCACCTGGTCGTAGGCGGCGCCCGCCTGGGACCAGCCGGGCGCCGCGCCGAAGCGCGCCTCGTACTGCGTCCGGAACCGTCGCCCGAGCTCGTCGTCGTAGGTGCCCGTCGTCGTGGACCAGATCACGCCGTCGGCGGCCTCCCCTGCGGTGTCCAGGAAGCCCGGGATGGAGGCACCGTAGACGCAGTAGACCAGCGCCGCCGACCCGCACTGCACGAACGCCCGCTGGAACGCGGCGATCTCGTGGTCGAGGAAGTGCGTGATCATGACCGCCCCGGGGTCGAGCCGGGCGACCTGCGCCACGGTGGCGGTCCAGTCGGTGCCGGTCACGGGCACCCGGACCACGTCGGCGAGCGACCAGCCGGCGGCCTCGGTCCGTGCCAGGAAGGCCTCGTTGGTCACGTGGGTGCTCGAGCTCTCGGTCTCGATGCCGACGATCCGGTGCGAACCGGGCCGGAACAAGCCCTGCGACTCGAGCCCGGACAGCAGGTCGACCAGGCCGATCCCGTAGTACGTCTCGGAGGCGCACGTCTGCAGGATCGCCCCGTAGCGCAGCGGGTCGGACTCGGCCAGGCTCACCTGCTCGGCGAACGTCGCCGTGTGCAGGAAGGGCTTGCCGAAGTCGGCCACCCGGTCGATGAGCGCGACGTTCTCGGCGCTGGCATAGCTGGTGATGATCGCATCGACGTCGGCCTCGACGAGCCGGTCGAGCCCGCGCGCGATGCTGTCCCAGCCGAACAGGTCCACCTCGACCGGGACGAGCTCGACGGCGCGTCCGCCGACGCCGCCGGTGGCGTTCAGCTGCTCCACGGCCAGCGTCGACCCGTTGTGCAGCTCGCGACCGTCGGACGCGGCCACCCCGGTCGGCACGAGCAGGCCGATGAGCAGGGGGCGCTTGCGGGGGTAGGCGGGGCTCAGCGGTCCGAGCGCCGAGCGTCGGGACGTGGTGACCACGGACTCGAGCTCGACGATCCCGATCCCGGTCGTGGCCTCGACCCCACCGGGGATCGGCAGCCGCAGCAGGCCCGAGTCCACGGCGAGCGCGGACAGCCCGCCGCGGGTGACCTGGTCGAGCTTGCTCAACAGGCGCTCGATCTGGGTGGACACGGTCCGGGCGCTGGTGCCCAGCCGGTCCGCGATGCCCCCGTTGGTCAGTCCCAGGGCCAGCAGCGTGAGGATGTCGACCTCACGCACGGTGACCCCGCGGGGCATGTCGACCTCCGCGACCCGCACCGCGACGGCCTCGGCCCGGCCCCCGGTCGCGGCGCCCGTCCCCGAGCGGGTGCGCACCAGCTGGACCGCGAGCCAGCGCTGGCCGTCGCGCCACAGGAAGCGCATGGAGTCGCGGGAGGTGTCCAGGAACCCGAGGGCGTAGGGCAGCAGCGCCTGCGGCACGGCCGCGGGGAGGTCCCCGTCGCGCGTCCGACGACCGACGGTGACCTCGACGCTGGTCCGGGACATGCTGGCCTCCGAAGCGGCCGGCAGGTACTCGACGCCCGCCCGGCCATGCCCCATGGTAGGGCCGCCGGGAGCCGCTCAGGAGTCGAAGCCGACCCCGAGCCGGTCGAGGGCGCGCAGCCAGAGGCCACGCCGCCCGTGGTTGTCGTCGGCACGGGCCAGCTCGGCCTGGGTCAGCTGGATCCCGATGCTGCGCAGTGGCTCCGGCGGGAAGGGCACGGGGCGGGTGCGCACCATGCGCAGCCGGGTGCGCTCGGTGTCGTGCCCCCCGAGCAGGTCGAGCATCACCCGGGCGCCGAAGCGCGAGGCGCCCACCCCGAGACCCGTGTAGCCGAGCGCGTAGGCCACTCGGCCCCGCTCCGCGGTCCCCCAGAACGCGCTGAAGCGGCTGCAGGTGTCGATGACCCCACCCCAGGCGTGCGTGAAGCGCACCCCCTCGAGAGTCGGGAACATCTGGACGAAGTGCTCCGCCAGCAGGGCGTAGGACTCGGGCCGGTGGGTCAGCTCCTCGCCGAGCCGGGCGTTCCAGTGGTAGATCGCGTCGTAGCCACCGAACAGGACCCGGTTGTCCGAGGTGAGGCGCAGGTAGTGGAACCGGTTGCCCGAGTCGCTGACGCCCTGCCGGCCTGCCCAGCCCACCGACTCGAGCTGGGCCGCGGTGAGCGGTTCGGTCACCAGGGCATAGTCGTAGACGGGCACGACGTACTTGCGCAGCCTGCGCAGCAGCGGGGGGAAGGCGTTCGTGGCCAGCGCCACGGACCGGGCCCGGACGCTGCCGTATGCCGTTCGCACCGTCACGTCGTCTCCGGCCCCGTCCAGACCGGTGACCGGGGAACGCTCGTGCACCCGCACGCCCAGGCTCCGGCAGGCCCGGAGCAGGCCCCAGACCAGCCGCGCCGGGTCGAGCATGATCGTGCTCGGGGTGAGCGTGGCCCCGAGGAACAGCGGCGAGTCGACGAGGCCACGGGTCCGCTCCCGGTCGAGCAGCAGGGTCGGCTCGCCGTGGCGCTCGGCGAGCTCGCGGGACTGCTCGAGCCAGGCGAGCTGGTGCGGTTCGGTCGCGACGTGCAGCGTGCCGGTGCGTTCCAGCCCGCAGTCGATGTCGTGGTCGGCCACGGTCTTCTCGATCTCGTCGAGGTTGGCCAGCCCGAGCGCGACCAGCCGGTCCATCTCGTCCGGGTAGCGGCTGACGCCGTTGGCGATGCCGTGCGTGAGCGAGGAGGCGCAGAAGCCGCCGTTCCGGCCGGAGGCGGCGTTGGCCACCGTGCCCGCCTCGAGCAGCACGACATCGCGGTCGGGGTCGTCCTGCTTGGCGAGCAGTGCGGTCCACAGACCGGTGAACCCGCCACCGACGACCACGAGGTCGCCGGTGGCGGATCCGGTCAGGGCCGGTGCCGGGTCGGGCCGGTCACGGTGGGTGAGCCAGAACGGGGTCGGCTCGGCGTCCCGGAGCGCGTCGAGCGCGCTCGCCCTGGGGTGTGTCGAGAACGGCATGCTGCCGGCCTCAGCCGATCCCGCCGACGGGGCGCTCCCCGGCGTCGACGAGGACCCGTCCACCGGCCAGGTCGGCCGCGGCGAGGGCCGGGTCGCGCCGGGCCGGGTCGCCGTAGCCGCCGCCACCGGCGGTCTCGGCCCGGATCACCGAGCCTGCCTCGAGGGTCAGCGAGGCCTTCGTCGGCAGGTCGACCGCCTGGCCGTCGGGGCCGAAGACCGTCACGACCGTGGGCGCTCCGTCCGTGCCGCCGGCCGCACCCCGCGGGGCGAAGTCGGGATGGGTCTGCTCGGCGTAGTAGGTCACCCGCTGCGGGTGGTCGAGGATCTCGTACTCGCGGATGTAGCCCATCCCGCCGTAGTACTCGCCGGCACCCTGGGAGCCGGGCCGCAGCTCGCTGCGCCGGACCCGGATCTGGTAGTTGGTCTCGACGACCTCCGCCGGCATGACGCCCACGTTGGACATGTACGTGTCGACCCCGTCGAGGCCGTCGCTGCCCGGCACGGCACCGGTCCCGCCACCGACCACCTCGGCCATCACCGAGTCGCGCCCGGTGACCGGGGAGGTGCTGCCGACGTTGACGCAGAAGAAGCTGCAGTTGCTGCTGCCGATGGCGACCTCGGGCCACAGGTCGGCCATCGCCCGGATCAGGGTGTCCGCGAGGCGCTGGCAGGTGTTGTGCCGGATCGAGACCGCCGCCGGCTTACGCGGGTTGAGCACGGTTCCCTCGGGGCAGATCACCTCGACGGCTCTCAGGATGCCGTCGTTGGCGCCGAGGTCCTTGGCGACGACGGTGCGCACCGCGTAGACGATCCCGGCCCGGGTGCTGGCCCACGGGACGTTCATGGCGCCGGACACCTGCGGGTCGCTGCCGGACAGGTCGATGGTCAGGTGGTCGCCGACCTTGGTGACCTTCGCATGCACCCGGGTGGGCGGCCCGTGCCGACCGTCGTCGTCCAGGAACCCCTCGGCCTCGCCGGTGCCGTCGGCCAGCCCGGACAGGGCCACCCGGGTGCCGCTCTCGGCGACCACGAGCATCCGGTCCATGACGTCCAGGACGAGGTCACGGTCATAGTGCTCGACCAGCTCGAGCAGCCGGCTCTCGCCCACCGCGCAGGCCGCACGCTGGGCGCGCAGGTCGCTCACGGTGCTCAGCGGGTCACGGATGTTCTCGGTGATGATGGCGATGACGTCGGGGTTCTCGACCCCGGCGATGGACAGGCGCACCGGGGCCAGGATCAGGCCCTCGGCGTAGATGTCCTGCAGGTCCGGTCCCTCGCTGCCGGGGTTGACGCCACCGACGTCGATGTGGTGCGCCGCCGTGCCGGCCCAGCCGATCCGCTTGCCCTCGTGGTAGATCGGGCCGACGACGTTGACGTCCGGCAGGTGCATGGCGCCCAGGAACGGGTGGTTGCTGATGTAGCTGTCACCGGGGGCGATCGCATCGCCCCACCGTTCGATGATCGCCTTGACGACCAGGGACATCGCGCCGAGCTGCGCGGGGATGTAGTCGGCCTGCGCGACCAGGTCGCCGTCCGCGGTGAACAGCGCGCAGGAGAAGTCGTCCATGTCGCGGATGATCGGGCTGTAGCTGGAGCGCTTGAGGACGGCGCCCATCTCCTCGGCAGCCGAGTGCAGGGCCGCCGAGACGACCTCGAAGGTCACCGTGTCGACGGTGCTGGTGGATGTGGTGCTCACTTCTTCTCCTCCGTCAGGACCATGTCGCCGGTCGGGGTGACGCGCAGGCGCTGCCCACCGAGGATCACGGTCGTCGAGTCCATCTGGTGCACGATCGCCGGGCCGACGATCGTGTCCCCGGCCAGCAGCCGGGCCCGGTCCCACACCGGGGTCTGCTGCGCCGCCCCGGTCCCGGGGATGACCACGGGCCGCTCGGCGATGCGGGCCGCCGGGTCGGGGGTGCCGGTGCCCTCGTCGAGCTGCTGGGCGGTGGCGGCGCCCTGGTGGCCGGTCGCGGTGACCCGCAGGGTGACGATCTCGACCGGCTCGGTGCGGTTGGCGTGCCCGTAGCGCAGCTCGTGCAGGTCGCCGAAGTCCTCGGGCAACCGCAACAGTCCCGCACGGGTCAGCTCCACCGGGACGTTCAGCTCGAAGCCCTGCCCCATGTAGCGGCAGTCGACGGTCCCGGCCACCTCGATGCGCTCCCGCGGGATCTCGTCCTCCTGCAGGCGGGCGACCAGTGCCTCGGCGCTCGTGGTGAACCACTCGAGCAGCCCGTCGACGTCGGCGGGGTCGAAGGGACGCAGCACGGTCTGGGCGTCGTCGAAGCGCAGCCCGGCCGAGACGAGCCCCTCGGCCGAGAAGATGCCGGGACGCTCCGGGATCAGGACGCCGGCCAGGCCGAGGTGACGCAGGAGCAGGCCCGCGTGCAGCGGTCCGGCGCCGCCGAAGGGGACGAGGGTGAACTCGCGCGGGTCGAGCCCACGCTCGACGCTCACCTTGCGCAGCGCGCGGATCATGTGCGCGACGGAGACGGCGATGATCGCCTCGGCTGCCTCGGTCGCGCTCATCCCGAGCTTCTCACCGAGCTCGCCCAGGGCCCGCTCCGCTCCCTCGCGGTCCAGGGAGAGGTCACTGGCGAGGGTGGCGCTGCCCAGCGTGCCGAGCACGACGTGGGCATCGGTCAGGGTCGGCTCGGTCCCGCCGCGGCCGTAGCTGACCGGTCCGGGTACGGCCTTGGCCGACTGGGGACCGACCCGGAGCCGTCCGGTGGCGTCGACCCAGGCGATCGAGCCGCCGCCGGAGCCGATGGTGTGGATGTCGACGGTCGGGGCGAGCAGGGTGTGGTCGTCGATCTGCTGCGCGGTGGTCATCGGGGTGACCCCGTCACGGACGAGGCAGATGTCGACGGACGTCCCGCCCATGTCCAGGCTGATCGTCTTGTCCAGTCCGTGCCGCGCGGCCAGGCCGACCAGGCCGGTCACCCCGCCCGCCGGCCCCGACAGGACCAGCTTGTGGGCCTCGGCGTCGGCCCGCTCCGCCGGCACGCAACCGCCGTTGGACTGCATCACCAGCAGCGGCGCCTCCACGCCGAGCTCGGCCACGGCCGAGGACGCCCGGCGCAGGTAGCCGCCGACGATGGGCCGCAGCGCCGCGTTCATCGCCGTCGTGGCCGTCCGCGGGTACTCGCGGAACTCGCGGGCCACCTCGCTGGACAAGGTGACCGGGGTGTCCGGCAGGGCAGCGCGCAGCGCCCGGCCGAGGGCCGCCTCGTGGGTGTCGTCGATGTAGCTGAAGAGCAGGCTCACCGCGACCGCCTCGGGGTCCAGGGCGACGACCTCCGCCACGACGCGGTCGATCTCCGCATCGCCGAGTGCCTGCAGCACCTTGCCCCGCGGGTCGATCCGCTCGTCCACCTCGAGCCGGTGGGTCCGCGCGACGAGCTCGCGGGGCCGCGCCGGGGTGAGGCTGTAGACATCCGGCCGGCTGCCCTGGCGGTAGGCCAGCACGTCCCGGAAGCCCTTGGTCGTCACGAGCGCCACCTGGGCCCAGGCGCCGGTCAGTGTCGCGTTGGTGGCCACGGTCGTGCCGTGGCAGACGAGCCGCACGTCGTCGATGGCCATGCCTTGGGTGGACAGCTCGGTTATGGCGTCGGCCAGGCCCTGCGAAGGGTCGGCCGGCGTCGAGGGCACCTTGGCGACGAGGACCGCACCGGTCGAGGACTGGGCGATCGCGTCCGTGAAGGTGCCACCCGCATCAATACTCACGTTCCAGGTCTGGTTCACCAGGTTCTCCGCACGTCGATGGGTGGGTCATCCCCAGGCGTCTGCCCGGGTGATGACCAACCGTCTCCCACGCGGCCCGCAGCGCACATCCGTCGGATGACGTATTCCCTTACGTCGCTCGATGACGGATACTCGATGCACTGACAGATCTGTTGACGAATGATCAATCGTTACTCAACCTGCAACACCGATCCTCTTGAAGGATCCCCAACCCGACACGCAATGCGCAAGGAGGCCAGCGTGGACAACCTGGACTGGCAGATCGTCGAGGCGCTGCAGCAGGACGGCCGGCGCAGCTACCGCCAGATGGGGCGGGACCTAGGGGTCTCCCCCGGGACGGTGCGGCTGCGCACCCGCCAGCTCATCGACGACGGCTACCTGCGGGTCATCGGCGTGCCGACGGCGCGCCTGCTCGGCAGGCAGTTCCAGGCCACCATCGCCCTCAAGCTCGAGCCGGGCCATGCCCGGGCCGTGGCCGAGCTGCTCGCCGAGCGTCCGGAGGTCGGCTGGATCGGCCTGACGACCTCCAGCCGGTACGACGTCCTCTTCGAGGTCATCCTCGACGACAGCCGCGCGTTCGGCCCCTACCGCGAGGAGTTCCTGGCCGGCCTGCCCGGTTGTCGCGACATCGAGGTCTTCGAGATCTGGGACGTCCCCAAGTTCAGCTACGACCTGGCCCAAGCCCGCAGCGCCGACGACGAGCCGACCTCCGCACCATCCACGAGTCGCTCCCCCCGCACCGGAGCCGGTGCGGACGCCGACCCGTCCACGGCCTGAACCGTCCCGAAGCGCACCAGCCCCGATCCGTCCATCCGCCCACCCACCTGGAGACCGCAACCATGATCAACCCCCGCCCCTACGCCGCGATGCTGAGCGAGCGCACCCTGCCGTCATACCTGCCCTTCCCCAAGGAGGAGTACACCGCCCGGCTGGCCAAGGTGCTCGCCAGCATGTCCGATGCCGGCATCGAGATCCTGCTCGTGTCCAACACGGCCAACTGGGCCTGGCTCACCGGCTACGACACGACGATGCCCTCCTGCTACGGGGTCGGTCTCGTCTTCGCCGACGGGTCGCTGGCGGTGCACACCGCCGAGCTCGAGGCGCCCTGCGCCCTGGCCAGCTCGGTGGTCACCGACGTGATCGTCTACGACTGGTACGACAACCGCTCGACCGCCGAGCAGCTCGCCGACGTGCTGCTCGCGCGCGGCGCCGCCGGCCGCGGCATCGGCGTCGAGATGGCCTACCCGGAGACCTTCGGCATCGGTGCCTACGACGCCAAGAGCTTCCTCACCCTGCAGGACAAGCTGCCCACCGCGCGTTTCACCGACGCCACGCAGCTGATCATGGACCACCGGATGATCAAGTCCGCTAGCGAGGTGGCCTACATGAAGCAGGCCGGCAAGCTGACCTGGCTGGGGCTGCAGGCCGCGCTCGAGGCCGCCAAGGAGGGGCGCACCGACAACGACATGGTCGCGGCCGGCTACGAGGCGATGTACGCCGCCGGCTCCGAGCTGACCTCCATCGACGGGATGTGCATGGTCGGCGAGCGGGCCGGTCTGGGCCCCCACATGCCGTTCAAGCGCACCACGCTCACCTCGGGAGACACGATCTACCTCGAGTTCACCGGCACCTACAACCGCTACAACGCGCCGAGCATGCGCAGTGCGGTGATCGGCGAGCCCGCCCCGGGCGTGCGGCGCCTGGCCGATGCGGCCATCACAACCCTGGGTCTGCTCACCGAGAACATCCGGCCGGGACGCACCGGCGACGACGTCGCCCGCATCGCGGCCAAGGGACTCGAGCCGGTGGCCGACGAGATGTGGTTCCACGGGGCCTACGGCTACGGGATCGGCATGGGCATGCAGCCCTCGTGGTGCGAGGCGCCGATGTACATCGCGCCCGGCATCGACCGCGAGCTGCGTCCCGGCATGGCCTTCCACCTGCCCGTGTGCATCTTCGTGCCGGGCCAGTACGGCACCGGCTTCAGCGAGAGCGTCGTGGTGACCGAGACCGGGTGCGAGCTGCTCACCCCGGGGCTCGGGCTCGAGCTGGCGGTGCGCTGATGGCCACCGTGCTGCCGACCACCGTGCTGCCGACCGTCGCGCGGTCCGGCGGTCGCCGGCCCGCCGGGATCGGGTAGGTGCCGTCATGGACCGCCAACCCCTCCCGCGGCCCACCTCCGAGCTGTCCCTCGACGCGGCGCTCGACCGCGCCCTGGACCCCGACGTCGACCTCGAGGGTATGCCGCTCGCGCTGTCGGTCACGAACGTGTCCAAGACCTACGGCGTGACCAGAGCCCTTCGCAACGCCCACCTGCAGGTACGTCCCGGAGAGGTCGTCTCCCTCGTCGGTGGGAACGGCTCGGGCAAGTCCACCCTCGTGAAGATCATGGCCGGGGTGGTGCGCGCCGACAGCGGGCAGCTGCGCATCCGTGGCCGCAGCTACGAGCTGGACGCCTTCACGCCTGCCGACTCCCGGCGCTGCGGGCTGCACATGGTCCACCAGCACCGAACGACCTTCGACGAGCTGTCGGTCGTGGAGAACCTGTCGATCGGCCGGGGCTTCGAGACCGACCGCTCCGGCCGGATCCGCTGGGGCGCCGCCCGGCGCCGCGCCACGCGGCTGATCGAGCAGTACCAGATCGCCTGCCGGCCGGACGACCTCGTGGGTGACCTCGGCCCTGCGGCGCAGACCATGCTCGAGATCGCCCGGGCCCTGCAGGACCAGCAGGACGCCTCGGAGGGCGTTCTCGTCCTCGACGAGCCGACCGCCAGTCTGCCCCCGCACGAGGTGGAGTTCCTGCTGGGCGCCCTCAAGGGCTTCGCCGAGGCCGGTCAGGGAGTCCTGTTCATCTCGCACCGCCTGGACGAGGTGTTCGACGTCTCGACCCGGGTCACCGGCCTGCGCGACGGGCAGATCGTCGGCACCGTCCCGGCCGAGGGGCTCGAGCGCGAGGAGCTGATCGAGATGATCGCCGGTCGCGCTGTCACCTTCACCGGCTCCGGCGAGGTCGACACGGCCACCACGCAGCCGGTCCTGGCCACCGAGGAGCTCACCGGCGGGTCGGTCCGCGGCGCCACGCTGCAGGTCCACCCCGGGGAGATCGTCGGGGTGGCCGGGCTCGCCGGGTCCGGGCGCAGCACGCTGCTGCGCCTGCTGTTCGGCGCGCAGCGCGCCACCGGCGGGACGATCCGGCTGCGCGACCAGCAGGTCGAGCTCACGAGCCCGGCGGACGGCATCCGGCACGGCATCGCGTTCGTGCCCGAGAACCGCCCCAAGGACGCCGTCTTCCCCGACCTGTCGGTCGCCGAGAACCTCACCATCGGGCACCTGCGCCCGTTCGTCAGCCTCGGCAGCGTCCGGCATCGCGCCGTGCGCCGGGCCGGTCGCGAGGCCATCGTCGAGTACAGCGTCAAGGCCGCGTCCGAGCAGGTCCCGATCGGCAGCCTCTCCGGCGGCAACCAGCAGAAGATCTCGGTCGCCAGATGGCTCGCGACCCCGCCGACCGTGCTGCTGCTCGACGAGCCGACGCAGGGGGTCGACGTCGGCGCCCGCTCCGAGATCTGGGACATCGTGAGGCAGGCCGCGGCCCAGGGCACGGCAGTCCTCGTCGTCAGCTCCGACCTGGAGGAGCTCGTCTACCTCTCCCACCGGCTGGTCATCATGCGCGATGGCCGGCTCGTGGGCTCCCTTGCCAGCCAAGGCCTCTCGCCCGAGGCCGTCAACCACCGACTTCACACCCTGGAGGTGGGGACATGACCCTGAACACTGCCCCGGACGCCACCCCGACCGCGACCACGCCCACCCCGGAGGCCTCCTCGCGCGGGGACCGGGCCCGACGGATCCGCCACCACGCCGAGGCGAGCGCGCTCGTCGTGCTCACCATCGTCGTGGCGATCGTGTGGTCCCTGCTGCCCGAGACGTCCCGCTCGTTCCCATCGCTGGCGAACCTGCGCGTCGTGCTGCTCAGTCAGGCCGTCCTGGTCATCGTGACGATGGGCGCCCTCGTGCCCCTCATCTGCCGGCAGTACGACTTCTCGGTCGGTGCCGTCACCGGCCTCAGCTCGATCCTCGCGGCCAGCGTGCTCGCCGGCGGCGGGTCCATGCCGGTCGCCGTCCTGGCCGGGCTGGGCGTCGCGCTGCTGGTCGGGCTGGTCAACGGCGTGCTGGTCACCGTCGTGGGCGTCGACTCCGTCATCGTCACCCTCGGCATGACCACGCTGCTGGCCGGGGTCGCGACCTGGAAGACCGGCGGGCTCAGCATCCTGTCCGGCATCCCCGAGAGCCTGCTCAGCATCACCAACCCGCTCGTGATCGGGATCCCGATCAGCTTCGCCGTCGCGCTGGTGTTCACCATCGCCACCGGCTACACGATGCGCAGCACGCCGTTCGGCAGGTACCTGCACGCCATCGGCTCCAACGTGTCCGCGGCACGCCTGGTCGGCCTGCCCACGCGCCGGCTCACCCTGGGCGCCTTCCTCATCTCGGCCCTGTTCGCCGGGGCCGCCGGGATCGTGCTGCTGGGGACGACCGGAGCCGGCAACCCCCGCGTCGGACCGGAGCTGACCCTGCCCGCCATCGCGGCCGGCTTCCTCAGCGTGGCCGCCATCAAGCCCGGCCGGTTCAACGTCTGGGGAGCCTTCGTGGCGATCCTGTTCCTCGCCGTGCTGAACAGCGGGCTGAACCTGATGGGCGTCAGCTCGTACGTCAACGACTTCGCCAACGGCCTCGCCCTGATCGCCGGGGTCTCGCTCTCGGCCCTGCTCCGCCGCCGCGGTACCTGAGCGGCGCGACGCCGCGGCCCCTCCCAGACCTCCACGGAAGGCACACCCATGAAGCTCACCCGTATCCGGCGACACCTGTCGGCCGTCGCGGCCGTCGTCCTGACCGCGGCCCTGGCGGCCTGCGGCACGGCCGACAGCGACCCCCAGAGCGGCTCCGCGGCACAGGCTGCTCCCGGGGCCGGCGTGGCCGCCGTCCAAGGCGACTTCGACCGTTGGATCAAGGGGACCAGTGTCGCGCCACCCGTGGCGGACAGCCCCAAGGCCGCCGCCGGCAAGCACATCTGGATCATCTCGTGCGGACAGTCGAACGCCTCGTGCGCCCGGGGCACCAAGGGGGCGCAGGACGCCGCGGCCGCCATCGGGTGGGAGGCCACCGTCTACGACACCAAGGGCAACCTGTCCACCGCGGGCGACGGCATCCGGCAGGCCATCGCCGGCCGGGCGGACGGCATCTTCATGTACTTCATCGACTGCAGCTACGCCCAGCAGCCGCTGGCCGAGGCCAAGGCCGCCGGGATCCCGGTCGTTCAGGCCGAGGGGATCGACTGCAACATCGCCGACCCCAAGTCGCCCTCGCTGTTCACCCACAGCGTCTCCTACGAGGAGGGCCCGCTGCTGACCTGGCTCGAGTCGTTCGGCGCCTCGCTCGCGGCCCTGCTGGTCACCGAGACCAACGGACGCGGCAACATCCTCTTCGTCGCCGACAACGTCGCCATCGGCACCCAGAACGTCATCAAGGGCTACAAGCGGGAGATGGCCAAGTGCCCCGACTGCACCTCGGAGGTCGTCGAGTACTCCTTCGACCAGCTGACGGCCGGGGTCAGCCAGCAGGTCCAGCAGAAGCTGCTGCAGAAACCGGACACCGACGCGGTCGGCGTCGCCTACGACGGCATCCTGCAGGGCGGCGTCTCCGTGGCCGTCCTGCAGTCCATCCGGGGCGGCCGCCATCTCGTCCTGGCTGCCGGCGAGGGCTCTGCCCCGACGATGGACCTGGTCCGCAAGGGCAGTGTCGTCGGCGGGTCCGGCCTGGACAACGAGTGGGAGGGCTGGTCCGGCGTGGACAACCTGAACCGGATCATGCAGGGTGCGCCGGGCGTCGGCAGCGGGATCGGCATCCAGCTCTACGACAAGGAGCACAACGTGCCGGCCAGCGGGCCGTACGTCGCCACCGTGGACTACCAGGCTGCCTACCGCAAGGCCTGGGCGCGCTGACCCGGCCTGACCGCGCCTGCCCACGTCAGCGTGCTCGACCACCTCCGACGAGGCGCCCGGATGCCGCTCAGCCACCTCCCCGACCACCCGCCCGACCGCGCGTGGCCGGGGAGGCGGGCTGGGCGGCATACCGTCTCGCGGCGAGGAGGCAGGTGGGGCCCACGCCCCCTCACCGGTCAGGTGGCCGGCTGCCGCCAGACGTCGAGGACCCGCTCGCGGGCCGTCGCGGAGGCTGCCGCGACCGCGCCCACGACCACGACGTCGGCGCCGAGGCGGGAGCCGACCAGCTCGGGCGCCGGCAGGTCCAGGTCGGTCGGCAGGGCGAGCCGGGCGGCGGCGATGACCTCGTCGATCCCGGCTGAGATCGCGCCCGACACGACGACCAGCCGCGGGTCGAACATGCTCCCGAGGACGCTCACGATCCGCGCCAGCACCGCGGCCACCCGCGCGGCGACCCGGCCCGCGTCAGCGTCACCCGCGGCCGCCAGCTCGAGCACGGACCGCCCGTCGATGCGTTCCGGCGGCATCGCCCCCAGCGCGCTTTCGGGTGCCAGCCTCGCCCCGGCGATCTCCGCCCTGGCCCACTGCGCCGCCCGGGTGCCCAGCCCCTCCGCGGAGCCGACGCCGTCGACGTGGTCGAAGGCGATCATCTCGCCGACCCCGCCGTGCGCCCCCCGCAGGACCCGCCCGTCGACCACGACGCCGGCGCCCAGCCGGGTCCCGGCCAGCAGCGAGACGTAGTCGGGGCACCCGACGGCCGCGCCCACCGCCCCCTCGGCCACGGCCGCCAGGGAGGCGTCGTTGTCGATGCGCACCAGTGGCGCCCAGGCGAACGCGTCGACCAGGCCGGGGTTCATCAGGTCCCAGAAGCCGGTGCGGTGCCGCGGCGAACGCCCCTCGGCGTCCACGGGTGCCGGCACCCCGACGCAGACCGCCAGCACGTCATGGCGGGTCCGCCCCGCCGCACGCAGCGCATCGGACACCGCTGCGACGATCAGGCGGCGCCGGGTCGTGGCGTCGTCGCGCTCGACGTCGAGGGCGAGCCGGTGCGTCGCGAGCGTCCGGGACCGCAGGTCCGCCACCACGACCGTGACCCGCGCGTGGCCCGCGTCGACGCCGACGAGCACGGCGGCATCCTCGCGCACCTCGAAGCGCCGGGCCGGACGGCCCTTGCGGTAGGAGCTGGTCACCCGCGCGTTCGGCAGCTCGCGAAGCAGGCCCAGCCCGGCCAGCGTGTCCATGGCCTCGATCGTGGTCGACCGGGTCAGCCCGGTGGCGCCCATCACCGCAGAGGCGGTGAAGTCGTCCGCGCCCCAAGCGTGCTCGAGCACTGCGGCCAGGCTGAGCGGCCTCGGTGCGAGGCTCTTCGGCGATGCAGTCATGAGTATTGACCTGCTCTCGGTTGTGCTGTCATAATGCGTCGAGGCAGTTTATTCGATAAGTAAATCTACTCATCGAACCTTCTAGTTGCAACCACCACCGGACGGAGAACGAGGTGCCTGAGAGAGCAGGACGAGCACGGCGCATGGTCGCAGCGGTGGCCGCGGTCGCGGTGAGCGCAGCGGTGCTGGTCGGATGCTCGACCGACAGCCGGGAGACGGTCCGCTTCACCTTCAGCAAGCGTGAGGCGATCGAGTTCATGCAGAAGGTCGTCGACGACTACAACGCCTCGCAGCAGCGGGTGCGGGTCGTCATGGACACCTCGGGTGTCGATGTCGTGTCGGCCAGCTTCGTGCGCGGCAACCCGCCCGACCTCATGCTCGCCAACTACAACTTCGAGGTCGCGCGGTTCGTGCAGCGCTGCACGCTCAGCGACCTCTCCGGAACCCGTGCCGCCGCGGAGGTCCGCAAGGACCTGCAGCCGCTGATGGACCAGTACGGCCGGTGCGCGGGACGGATCAGCGCGCTGCCCTACTCGGTGATGGCCGCATCCGTGATCTACAACAAGGACATCTTCGCCAAGCACGGGCTCGCCGTCCCACGGACGTGGAGCGAGCTGATCGCGGTCTGCGACAAGCTGAAGGCGGCCGGCGTGACGCCGTTCTACGCCACCTTCAAGGACGACTGGACCGTCGGCCAGGGGTGGTACGACTACTCGGTCGGCGGCTCGCTCGACGTGCTCGACTTCTTCCACCGCCTCTCGGCGGAGGGGGCGAACGTCGGGCCGAGCTCCCCGGTCTCGTTCGAGAAGGGGTTTGCCGAGCCGATGGACAAGATGCTCCAGCTCACCCGCAAGTACGTCAACGCCGACGCGCCCAGCCGGGCCTACGGCGACGGCAACCTCGCCTTCGGCAAGGGGGAGGCGGCCATGTACCTGCAGGGCCCGTGGGCCTTCAGCGAGATCGCCAAGACCGCGCCCAACCTCAAGCTCGGGACGTTCCCGCTGCCGATGACGCAGGACCCCGGTGACCTCCGCGTGCGGGTCAACATGGACCTCGCGGCGATGATCCCCGAGGGCTCGAAGCACCAGCAGGCCGCCCGCGACTTCCTCGAGTACCTCTACCAGCCCGAGCGCATCAGGGCGTACAACGCCTCGCAGCTCGGCTTCACGCCGACCGAGGACGCACCACCGCCTGACGACCCGCGCATCGCCGGGATGACCAAGTACTACCAGGCCGGGCAGGTCTACCAGGGCCCGTCGGTCCTCGTGCCGAAGACGATCCCCGTCTTCAACTACGCGCAGGCCATGGTGTTCGGCGCCGACCCTGCCTCGACCCTCCGGACGATGGACCAGGACTGGGCGCGCCTGGCCTTCCGCCAACCCGCAGCGCCCCAGGCCCTCGGTTCCCACGAGACGAAGGAGTCCGTGCAATGAGCAGGACCATCCCGACCGCGACGGACGGCGCCCGTCGAACCCGCCACAGGGCCCGCCGCGTCGAACCGCTCTACTACCTGTTCCTGCTGCCCAGTCTCGTGCTGTTCACCCTGGCCATCACCCTGCCCGGCGTCATCGGCATCTTCTTCAGCTTCACCGACTCCATCGGCATCGGCGACTGGCACTTCACCGGCCTGACCAACTACATCGCGTTGTTCAGCGACCCGGCGATCCTGCAGAGCTACCTGTTCACCTTCGGCTTCTCGGTGGCGACCGTCATCGTCGTCAACGTCGTGGCGTTCCTGCTCGCGGTCGGGCTGATCTCCCGGGTCCGGTTCAAGACGGGGCTGCGCACGGTCTTCGTGATCCCCATGGTGGTCTCGGGCATCATCATCGCCTACGTCTTCAACTTCCTGTTCTCCAACTCGCTGCCGGCGCTCGGCGATGCGCTCGGCATCTCGTGGCTGCAGACGAGCCTGCTGGCCAACCCCGACCTGGCCTGGGTGGCGATCGTCATCGTCACTGCGTGGCAGGCGATCCCCGGCACGCTGCTGATCTACATCGCCGGCCTGCTCGCGGTGCCCGGCGACGTCTACGAGGCGGCCGACCTCGACGGGGCGTCCAAGACCCAGCAGATGCTGCGGATCACCCTGCCGCTCGTGGCCGGTTACGTCGTCATCAACTTCATCCTCGGGTTCAAGGGCTTCCTGAACGCGTACGACATCATCGTCGGCCTGACCAACGGCGGTCCCGGCACCTCGACCCGAAGCATCGCCCTGTCGATCATCGGCGGCTTCAACGGCGGCGACTACGCCTACCAGATGGCCAACGCGACGATCTTCTTCGTCGTCGCCATCATCATCTCCCTGCTCCAGCTCTCCCTCACCCGCGGAAGGAACCAGCTCTCGTGACCACCAACCAGCCGGCGCTGAACTTCGAGCAGGCAGACGTCTCCGTCGGGCTGCAGAACGCCAGGCCCAAGCGGTCCTGGAAGAAGATGGAGCGGGTCAACTGGTCCGCGACGGTCATCCTCATGCTGTGCTCGGTCACCGTACTGCTCCCGCTGTACGTGACCATCTCGATGGCCTTCAAGACGACCGGGCAGGCCGTCGACGGCAACGCCTTCTCGCTGCCGGCGCCGTTCAGCATCGACGGCTTCGTGCAGGCCTGGAACCTCACGAAGTTCCCGGTCGGCGCGGGCATCTCGCTGCTGGTGACCGCCGGCACCGTGATCGCCACCATCCTGCTGGCGGCCTTCGCCTCCTACGCGATCGTGCGCAACTGGGAGCGCCGGCTGTTCCGGTACTCGTTCTTCTACATGCTCGGGGCGATGTTCATCCCGTTCCCCGTCGTCGCGCTCCCCCAGATCCAGCTGACCGGACGCGTGGGCCTGGACAACCCGCTCGGCGTCATCATCCTGGCCACGATGTTCCAGCTCAGCTTCAGCGTGCTGCTGTTCACCGCGTTCCTGCGCTCCATCCCGCTCGAGCTGGAGGAGAGCGCGCGGATCGACGGCGCCTCGACCTGGCAGACCTTCTGGCACCTGATCTTCCCGCTGCTCGCGCCGATGAGCGCCACGGTCGGCATCTTCGCCTTCCTCTACGCGTGGAACGACTTCATGATGCCCTCGCTGATCATCTCCGACCCGGCGCTGCAGACCCTGCCGGTGCGGCAGAACCTGTTCCAGACCCAGTTCAGCAACAACTACAACGTCTCGTTCGCCTCCTACTTCATGGCCATGGCGCCGGCGATCGTGGCCTACCTGTTCACCCAGCGGTGGGTCATGGAGGGCGTCACCCAGGGCGCCGTCAAGGGCTGAGCCCGCCGCACCCGCTCGACCGACCACCGTCACGCAACACCTCGAAAGGACCTCCTCAACCGTGACCACCTCCCCCGACCTGGCACACAGCACCGCCGCCGAAACCGCCGCCGCCGACGAGGCAGCAGCCTGGTGGCGCCAGGCCGTCGTCTACCAGATCTACCCGCGCAGCTTCGCCGACTCGAACGGCGACGGGCTGGGCGACATCCGCGGCATCACCGACCGCGTCGACTACCTGGCGCAGCTCGGGGTGGACGCGGTCTGGCTCAGCCCGTTCTACCCGTCCGCCCTGGCCGACGGCGGGTATGACGTCGCCGACTACCGCGACGTCGACCCCCGGCTCGGCACGCTCGACGACTTCGACGAGCTGGTGGGAGCGCTGCATGCGCGCGGCATCCGCATCGTGGTCGACATCGTCCCCAACCACACCTCCGACCTGCACGAGTGGTTCCAGCAGGCGCTCGCGGCCGGTCGCGGGTCGGCGGAGCGGGACCGCTACATCTTCCGCGACGGGACCGGGCCGGATGGCGCCCAGCCGCCGACCGACTGGGTGTCGATGTTCGGCGGGTCCGCGTGGGAGCGGGTCGCCGACGGCCAGTGGTACCTGCACAGCTTCGCGGTCGAACAGCCCGACCTGAACTGGAGTCACCCCGACGTGCGGGCCGACTTCCTGACGACCCTGCGGTTCTGGTCGGACCGGGGCGTCGACGGTTTCCGGATCGACGTGGCGCACGCCCTGACCAAGGACCTGACCGAGCCGCTGCCGTCGGCGGCCGAGCTGGCCGAGCTGCCGGTCGACGGCAACCACCCACTGCACGACCGGGACGACGTGCACGAGGTGTATGCCGAGTGGCGCACCGTCCTGGACGCCTACGACCCGCCCCGGTCCGCGGTCGCCGAGGCATGGGTGCACTCCTCGCGGGTGCCGCTCTACGCGCGGCCGGAGAGCCTCGGCCAGTCGTTCAACTTCGACCTGCTGCTGGCCGACTTCGATGCTGGCCAGTTCCGCCGGATCATCACCGACAACCTCGAGCTGGCCGCCCGAGCCGGGTCGTCCAGCACGTGGGTGCTGTCGAACCACGACGTCGTGCGGCATGCGACCCGCTACGGCCTGCCCTCACCGGAACGACTGGCCGACGGCACCCCCGCGCGCAAGCACGGCACCGAGTGGGTGCTGGCCGGCGGGCCCGAGACCCAGCTGGACCGGGCGGGCGGCGAGCGCCGGGCCCGGGCGGCCACCCTGCTGCTGCTCGCCCTGCCGGGTTCGGCCTACCTCTACCAGGGTGAGGAGCTCGGTCTGCACGAGGTGGCCGAGATCGCCGACGAGCAGCGCCAGGACCCGACGTTCTACCGCAGCCCCGGCGTCGACGCCGGCCGCGACGGGTGCCGGGTGCCGCTGCCCTGGACCGCCGACGACACCTCGTTCGGGTTCGGTTCGGGCGGGGCGCACCTGCCCCAGCCGGCGTGGTTCGCCGACCACTCCGTCTCGGTCGAGGACGGTCAGCCGGGCTCGACGCTCGAGCTCTACCGTGCGGCGCTCCAGCTGCGCCGGCGGCTGCAGACCGGCGAACAGCTCAGCTGGGTCGAGACCGGCCGGGACGACGTGTTGCGCTTCCGGCGACCCAACGGGTGGGAGGTCGTCGCGAACTTCGGCACCGAGCCGTACGGGCTGGACGGTCCGGACGGGCTGGACGTGCTGCTCGCCAGCTCTCCGGCGTCGGCCGGGATCGTCCCGGCAGAGACGACGGTGTGGCTCGCGCCGACGGGCGAGGTGAGCCTGCTCCACAGCCAGTGAGGGCTCTACGAGGCGGCCGGTTCGTCCCTTGGGCGCCACGCCGGGGACAACCTCCCCTCATCGTCGCCAGCGGCGGGTATGGCGGTTCGACGTGGTGGACGAACTGGCGAACGACCCGAGCCCAGCGACGGCTCAAGCGCCGTCCGTCCGCGGGCAGCAAGCAAGAAGTCGCCCGCGAGGCGATCCGGTGACGTCCCCGCGGCCATGTTCCCGCCACTGTGGGCGCCATCCCTCGGCGCCCAGAATCGTGTGACGTGTTCAAGAATGTCGGTCCTCGGGGGCCGGTTATCCACAGGCCAGTCCGTGCCGTCTCAAGCGGGAGTCCCTGCATGGCACGCCCGGGAGGGGTCGGCTCTACTTCTTCAACGGGCTGGTCCTACCGTCGGTACTACCATGCGAGGCATGAGCGTGGTCAAGAGGTCTGTGTCACTGGACGAAGATGTCGCGGCGCGCATCGAAGCGGAGGCCCGGCACGAGGGCACCTCGTTCTCCGGCTGGTTGTCGTCGGCCGCCGAGCATCAACTCCGTCTGCGTGAAGGCTTGCGCAGCGTCGCCGACTGGGAAGCCGAGGCCGGCCCGCTCAGCGCGGAGGAGCAGGCGGCGGGAGAGGCACTCCTGGACCGGCTCCTGGGCACTGCACCGTCGGCCCGACCCGGCACGGCCGCTTCGTGAGCGGACTGACCTACGACACCGGTGCCCTGATCGCGGCCGAGAACGACCGACGCCTCGTGTGGGCCCTGCATCGGGCGACGTTGAACCGCGGCCTCATCCCGACCGTGCCCGCTGGAGTCCTGGCCGAGGCCTGGCGAGGTGGGCCCCAAGCCCAGCTCTCACGGCTGCTCAAGGGATGCAGCCTCGAGCCGCTCTCTGAGACCCAAGCGCGTGCGGTCGGCGTGTTGGCGGTCGCATCGGGACTCGAGGACACTGTCGACCTCGCTGTCGCCGAGGGAGCACTCCGGCGTGGCGACGCGGTCGTCACCTCCGATCGCCCTCACATCGAGCAGGCCGCGCGCGCCGCAGGCCGCGTCATCGCCATCCACGACGCCTGACAGGCGCGCCGAGCCATCTGCGCACACGCCATACGACTGAGCTTGTATGCCGCTCAGCTCGGCCACACACGCAGCCTCACCAGGACTTCGCGTCCGTCGACTGACGCCTGCCGAGGCGCGATGACGGACTTGCCACTGCCAGGTCCGCCGCTGACCACGACCCCGGTCTTCACGTCCGAGCGGCGAGCCCGCTGAACGGCATACACCACGTTTCGTCGGCGTCGCGCTGCTCGGCAGACCGCGCGATGGCGCTCGCCGCGATCAGC
>NZ_JBDIAQ010000013.1:0-47341 GCF_039812505.1 Intrasporangium sp.
GCCGCGCCACCCGCCTCCGGCCGTTCGCCCATGCCTGCCCAACGTCCGGACGACTCCGATCACTCCCGACGGCGGACTGGCCGCCGACCTCAGCGCAGCGCCGCGATCGCCGCCGCGGTGGCCAGCACCTTGTGCGCCGTGTCGACATGCAGGTTCTCGATCATCCGGCCGTTGACCGTGACGACCCCGCGGCCCTCTGCCTGGGCGGCCTCGAACGCCGCGATGATCTCGCGGGCGCTCGCGACCTCGTCCTCGCTCGGGGCGAAGGCCGCGTTGCACGGCCCGACCTGGCCCGGGTGGATCAGGGTCTTGCCGTCGAAGCCGAGCTCCCTGCCCTGGCGGCACTCGGCGGCGAAGCCCTCGGCGTCCTTGACGTCGTTGTAGACCCCGTCGAGGATCGCGATCCCGGCCGCGCGGGCGGCGAGCAGCGCCAGCTGCAGGCTGGTCTGGATCGGAGACCGGCCTGGTACGTGCGCCGCGCCCAGCTCCTTGACCAGGTCGTTGGTGCCCATCACGAACACGGCCAGGCGGTCCGAGGCGCGGGCGATCTGCTCGGCGTGCAGGATCGCGACCGGCGTCTCGACCATCGCCCACAGCATCGTGTGCTCCGGCGCGCCGGCCGCCTCCATCGCGGCGACCAGCCGGCACACCTGCTCCGCCGAGTCGACCTTGGGCACGACGATCCCGTCGGGACCGGCCGCGCTGGCTGCGGCCAGGTCGGCGTCGTGCCACTGGGTGCCGATCCCGTTGACCCGGATCGTCAGCTCGCGGTTGCCGTACTGGCCGGACCTGACTGCAGCGCAGGCGTTCTCGCGCGCCTGCTCCTTGGCGTCCGGTGCGACGGCGTCCTCGAGGTCGAGGATGAGCCCGTCGACCGGCTGGGTCCTGGCCTTCTCCAGGGCCCGCTCGTTGGAGCTCGGCATGTAGAGCACCGAGCGGCGCGGACGATAGCCGCCGTATGCCGCCGGGCCGGCTTGGGACCGATCGCTCACCTGGGTGCACCTTTCGTCGGGAACGGGCTGAGCGGCATACCGCTCAGAGGGCGTAGAGCGTGGCAAGCTCGGGGTCCGTCCCGGCGAGGCGCTCGGCGAGCTCGAGGATGACGAGGCACTGCTTGAGCGAGGCGTCGTCCTCCATCTTGCCGTCGAGCATGACCGCGCCCGTGCCGTCGCCCATCGCCTCCTTGACCCGGCGGGCGTGCGCGACGTCCGCGGCCGACGGGGAGAAGACCCGCTTGGCAATCTCGACCTGCACCGGGTGCAGCGACCACGCACCGACGCAGCCGAGCAGGAAGGCATTGCGGAACTGGTCCTCGCAGCCCACGACGTCCTTGATGTCGCCGAACGGGCCGTAGTAGGGGAAGATCCCGGCGGCCGCGCACGCGTCGACCATCCGGGAGATCGTGTAGTGCCAGAGGTCCTGCTGGTGGGTAGCGCGCGGTCCCTGGATGTCGCCGCCGACGGCGTCCTCGCGCACCAGGTAGCCCGGGTGCCCGCCGCCGACCCGGGTTGTCTTCATCCTTCGGTCGGCGGCCAGGTCGGCCGGGCCGAGCGAGATGCCCTGCATCCGGGGGCTCGCGGTCGCGATCTCGTCCACGTTGACCACACCACGGGCCGTCTCGAGGATCGCGTGCACGAGGATCGGGCGGGTCAGGCCGGCGCGGGCCTCCAGCTGGGCGAGGATCCGGTCGACGTAGTGGATGTCCTCGACTCCCTGCACCTTCGGGACCATGACCACGTCGAGCTTCTCGCCGATCTCGGTGACCAGGGTGGTCAGGTCGTCGAGCACCCACGGGCTGTCCAGCGCGTTCACCCGCGTCCACAACTGGGTGTGCGCGCCGAAGTCGGTCACCTTCGCGATGGCGACCAGGCCGGCGCGGGCAGCCTCCTTGCGGTCCGCCTTGACGGCGTCCTCGAGGTTGCCGAGCAGGACGTCGACGGTGCCGACCATGGCCGGCACCTTGGCGGCCATCTTCGCGTTGCTCGGGTCGAAGAAGTGGATCATCCGGCTGGGCCGGGCCGGCACCTCGGTGACCGGTGTGGGGGCACCGAGGGCGAGGGGGCGGAAGAAGTCCTTGGCGCTGCGCATGCGGGGCACGGTAGCAACCCGCGGGCCCTCGCGTCGTGACCGACCTCACCCCTGACCGGGGTGACGGGGCGGCGGCTAGGGTGGCGCCGTGAGCGACGAGCCGCCGGAGGTGCCGCCGGTCAACGCCAGCGCCCTGCTGGCCGAGGCGATGTCGAAGTCGGGGCTGCTCTGGGTCGAGGCGCCCGACGGCCGCGCCTGGGGTGTCTGGCACGTCTGGAGCGAGGGCACCGCGTACATCGTCAGCGGGCCGGGTGAGCAGCCGCTGCCGTGGCTGGCCGAGGAGGTCCGCATCATCCTGCGCAGCAAGGACACCGGTGGGCGGCTGCTCACCACGCGCGCCGCGCGGTCGATCCTCGAGCCGGGCACCCCGGAGTGGACCGGGGCCGCCCGGCTGCTCAAGGCCTCCCGGCTCAACGCCGTCGACGACAGCCTGACCCGCTGGGCGCAGCAGTGCACGATCACCGCGCTGCGCCCCTTCGGCCAGCCGGTCGAGGGCCCGGGCAGCTACGGCTCCGGCGCCCACCGGGCCGCGCCGGTGGACACCCCCGCCACGACGGCGTCCTGGCGGCCGTGGCACTGGCGTGGCCGCCACCGGCGCGGGACCCGGCACGGCTCCTGACCAGCCTCTAGCCTTGGGGCCATGAGTGCGAGCACCCGCGTGTTCGTCGCGCGCCTGACCGGTCTCGCCGTCTTCGACCCCCTCGGCGACCAGGTCGGACGGGTGCGCGACGTCGTCGTGATGTTCACGCACGCCCGGCCCGAGCCCCGCGTGATCGGCATCGTCGTCGAGGTGCCCGGCCGGCGCCGGGTCTTCGTGCCCATGACGCGGGTCACCTCGATCGACGCGGGTGCCGTCATCACCACCGGGCTGGTCAACATGCGCCGGTTCGAGCAGCGCACCAACGAGACGCTCGTGGCGGCCGAGCTGTTCGACCGGACCGTCACGGTGCGCGGCCCGGAGGCCGAGGCGGCCGGTATCTCGGCGGCCCTGGTCGAGGACCTTGCCATCGAGCAGCGCGTGCGCCGCGACTGGTTCGCGGTCAAGGTCTTCGTCCGCCAGAGCTCCGGCGTCTCCACCGCATCGCGGGCCATGTCCCGGATCACCCGTCGCCGCTCCGGCCGCACGATGCTCGTCGACATCCGCGACGTGTCCGGGCTGCACGACGAGACCTCGGCGCAGAGCGCCGAGCGCCTGCTCGAGACCTACGACGACCTCAAGGTCGCCGACCTGGCCGAGGTCATCCGCGACCTCAACCCGAAGCGCCGCTCCGAGGTCGCCGCCGCCCTCGACGACGAGAAGCTGGCCGACGTCCTCGAGGAGCTGCCGGAGGACGACCAGGTCGAGATCATCGTCGGGCTCGACCCCAGGCGCGCCGCCGACGTGCTCGAGGAGATGGAGCCCGACGACGCGGCCGACCTGCTCGCCGAGCTGCCGGACGAGCGGGCCGAGCAGCTGCTGCAGATGATGGAGCCCGGCGACGCCGCGCCGCTGCGTCGCCTGCTCACCTACGACGAGAACACGGCCGGCGGGATGATGACGACCGAGCCGATCGTCCTCGCCCCGGAGACGACGATCGCCGAGGCCCTGGCGATGGTCCGCCGGGAGGAGCTGGCCCCGGCGCTCGCCTCGATGGTCTACGTCTGCCGACCCCCGCTCGAGGTGCCGACCGGCCGCTACCTCGGGCTCGTCCACATCCAGCGGCTGCTGCGCGAGCCCCCGCACGCGAGCGTCGGCACGATCATCGACAAGGACGTCGACCCGCTGGAGGACGACGCCGCGCTGGGGTACGTGGCGCGCACCCTGGCGACGTACAACCTCGTCTCCCTGCCCGTCGTCGACGAGGACGGCCGGCTCATCGGGGCCGTCACGGTCGACGACGTGCTGGACCACATCCTGCCCGAGGACTGGCGTGAGGGGCGCCACGAGCTGGAGGTGGGCCCGTGAGCGACCAGCCCAGCCGTGGTCCACGGCGCACCGACCGGCTCGACCAGCCCCGGGAGCAGCGCGCCAGCCTGCTGCCGAGACCGACCTTGACCGAGGAGAGCTTCGGTGTCCTCGCCGAGAAGTTCGCCCGGTTCATGGGCACGGCCAAGTTCCTCGTCTACATGACGCTGTTCATCATCGTCTGGATCGTCCTCAACGTGGTCGGGATCTACGGCTTCAAATGGGACACGTACCCGTTCATCCTGCTCAACCTCTTCTTCTCGACCCAGGCGTCGTATGCCGCCCCCCTCATCCTGCTCGCCCAGAACCGGCAGGCCGACCGCGACCGCGTCAGCGTCGAGCAGGACCGCGCCCGGGACGAGCGCAACCTCGCCGACACCGAGTACCTCACTCGCGAGGTGGCCTCGCTCCGGCTCGCACTGCGCGAGCAGGCCACCCGCGACTTCGTCCGCTCCGAGCTGCGCGACCTGCTGGGCGAGCTGGAGGAGCGCCACCTGATCGCCCCCCGCGACGAGGCCCGGTCGGCGGAGTAGCCTCCCGCGCCGTGCCATCCGTCCGTCCGGACGCCCGACGAGAACGGCCCCGCGTGCGACATACGATGGGGACCATGTCTGTCTCCGCGCTGCCGAGCCGTGACGCCCTGCTCACGGCACTGTCCACCGTCAACGACCCCGAGATCCGCAAGCCGATCACCGAGCTCGGCATGGTCAAGTCGGTTGACATCGACGAATCCGGCCACGTGGACGCGACCGTCTACCTGACGATCTCCGGCTGTCCGATGCGCGACACCATCAGCAAGCACTCGACCCTGGCGCTCGAACGGGTGCCCGGCGTCACGAGCGTCACGGTCACGCTCGACGTGATGAGCGACGAGCAGCGCAAGGCCCTGCGCGAGCAGCTGCGCGGCGGCATCGCCGAGAAGGAGATCCCCTTCGCGAAGCCGAGCTCGCTGACCCGCGTCTATGCCGTGGCCTCCGGCAAGGGCGGCGTCGGCAAGTCGTCGGTCACGGTGAACCTCGCCGCCGCCCTGGCCGAGCAGGGCCTGCGCGTCGGGGTGGTCGACGCCGACGTGTACGGCTTCTCCGTGCCGCGGATGCTCGGTGTCGAGCACAAGCCGACCCAGGTCGACGACATGATCCTGCCGCCGGTCTCGCACGACGTGAAGGTCATCTCGATCGGCATGTTCGTGCCCGGCAACCAGCCGGTCGTCTGGCGCGGGCCGATGCTGCACCGGGCCCTGCAGCAGTTCCTCTCCGACGTCTTCTGGGGCGACCTCGACGTCCTGCTGCTCGACCTGCCGCCGGGCACCGGCGACATCGCGATCTCGGTGGCCCAGTTCATCCCGAACGCCGAGATCCTGGTGGTCACCACGCCCCAGCAGGCGGCGGCCGAGGTGGCCGAGCGGGCCGGCTCGATCGCGCTGCAGACCCACCAGCGGGTGGTCGGGGTGATCGAGAACATGTCGTGGCTGGAGCTGCCCGACGGTTCGCGGCAGGAGATCTTCGGCTCCGGCGGCGGCCGGCGGGTCGCGGAGTCGCTGTCTCGCAACATCGGTGCGCCCGTGCAGCTGCTCGGCCAGATCCCGCTGGACACGCGGCTGCGCGAGGGCGGCGACGACGGCACGCCCGTCGTGCTCGGCGAGCCCGACTCGCCGGCCGGGGTGGCCCTGCGCGGCATCGCCCGTGGGCTCGCGCACCGCTCCCGCGGTCTGGCCGGCCGCTCGCTCGGCGTCAGCCCGGTCGGGCGCTGACGCCCGCTCAGGCCGACTCGGGCCGGTCAGGTCGCCTCGTTGTCCCACGGCGTCGGCCGGCTCGGGTCGTGCTCGACCGGCTTGGGCAGCGTCACCGTCTGGCCGTCGACCGAGGGGTCCGGCGTGCTGAGGGCGTCACGGACGATCCGGCGCGGGTCGTACTGGCGTGGGTCGTAGGCCCGCCAGTCGATGTCGGAGAACTCCGGACCCATCTCGTCCTTCAGCTGCGTCTTGGCCCGCTCGGCCAGCCCCTTGGCCTGGCGGACGAGGCGGGCGAGCTTGGCGGCATAGTCCGGAAGTCGCTCCGGGCCGAGGATGACGACGGCGAGGACGACCAGCAGGATGAACTCCCACCCGTTGATGTCGATCACCGACCCACCTCCCAGCTGTCCCGCGCCGCACCATGGTACGAAACCTCCCTGCGATCAGTCGCTGGGCGCCGACTCCAAGCGCATCTGCAGGTCGAGCTGCTCGCCGCCGCGCTGGACCCGCAGCCTGACGGTGTCCCCGACCGCGCGCGACCGGATGGACACGACGAGCTGGTCCGGGGTGCCGACCCGGCTGCCGTCGAAGCCGACGATGACATCGCCGGGCCTGACGCCGGCCTTGTCCGCCGGGCCGCCGGGAGTGACGGCGTCCTTGCCGGTGGAGACCTGCGCACCCTCGCCGCCGAAGGTGCGGTCGAGCAGCACGCCGATGACCGGGTGGGTCGCGTGCCCCGTCGCGATGAGCTGGTCGGCGGTGCGGCGGGCCTGGTCGCTCGGGATCGCGAAGCCGAGACCGATGTTGCCGCTGGACGCCGAGGTGCTGCCGGGAACCCGGGCGATGGCCGAGTTGACCCCGATGACCTGGCCCTTCAGGTCGAGCAGCGGCCCGCCCGAGTTGCCCGGGTTGATCGCGGCGTCGGTCTGGATCGCGTTGATGTACGACGCCTCGTCGCCCGCGCCGGGCGTGACCGGCCGGTTCAGGGCGCTCACGATGCCGCTCGTCACCGTCTGGTCGAGCCCGAGCGGCGCGCCGACGGCGATCACCTCGTCGCCCACGACGACCTGGTCGGAGGCCCCGAGCGCGAGGGGGGCCAGACCGGTGCGCGCCACCCTCAGGACGGCCAGGTCGTAGCTGGCGTCCCGACCGACCATCGTCGCGGACTCCGTGTCGCCGTTGCTGAGCACCACCTCGACCGCGCCACCCTCACCGGCGGATGACACGACGTGGTTGTTCGTCAGGATGTGGCCCTTGCCGTCGATTACGAAGCCCGATCCGGTGGCCTCACCCTCGCCGCCCCTGACCCGGATCGTCACGACACTGGGCAGGGCCCTCGCGGCGATGCCGGCGATGCTGCCGGCGGGTCGGCTCGTGGCACCCGGACCGGGCTGCGGGAGCGTCGAGCCGATCGGCCGCCAGTCGGCGACGAGCTGGCCGGCGACCCCGCCGATCGCACCGGAGGCCAGACAGAGGGCGAGCACGAGCGGCACGAGCAGCCGCCGTGACCGCCGCGTCGTCGGTGGCGGCGCGTCGCGACGGGCCACCGAGAGCGCCGGGCCCAGCGGGATGGTGTGGTTCAGGCCGTGGTATGCCGCCGAGCCGGGCTCCGCACGGAGGGCACCGGCGGAGGGCGGCTCCGCAGGCGACGGGATCTCCGCACGGTCCGACGGCGGCGGGACCGGGACGTCGAACCAGTGGAGGGTGGCGTCCGCACCGGTGGCCGTCCGGCGAGACCGGCCGGTGTCGATCACCTCGGTGCGGTCCGGCTGCGGGGGCGCCTGCTCCTCGGGACCCGGCGCCCTCGTCTGGTCGCTCATGGACCTGATTGTGTCGAACCGACCACGCCGACTCGAACCGATCCGACCAGGTCAGGCAGCCCGAGCGCCCTCGTGACCGCCCAGATCGAGGCCGGCGCAGACACCTGGGCCCCGCTCTGGTCGGTCGGGGCGAGCCGCAGGTCGCGTACGCCGACCGGGCTGCTCACGACGGTGCGGACCGGGACGACCTGGCTGAGCGGGGCGGGTGTGAGGCGGGTGGCTTCGACGGGCACCCGGGCCGAGGGCACCGGGGCACGGCTGCCGGCCTGCAGCGGCACGACGCTCAGACCCCAGGCCGCGGCGACCGACGCAGTCGCGGCAAGCGATGCGAAGACCGCGGCGCGAACGGGAGAACGATGCAGTGCCGGCGCGTTCGGGGCGACCGTCGGCACGGGGTGACGCAGCGCAGGGTGACGCGGCGCGGGCTGGGGGTCGCGGAAGGGGCTGGCCGGCAGGTTGACCCGCACCCGGGCAGGGGCCGCGGGCACGGCCGGCACCTGGGGCTCGGTGGTCGCCAGACCCAGGAGCATGGAGTGCAGCGACTGGGGCACCCCGGTGTCGGCCTGCAACGCCAGCACGATTCGCCGTTCCTGCTCGGCCGCGGCCCGGCATACCTCGCAGGCGACGAGGTGCTGGTCGAAGAGCCGGAGCAGCGACTCCGGCAGCGTCCGGTCCACGTAGGCGCGGACGTGTCCGCGCAGGTGTGGGGTCATTGAGTACCCGCCGCGACTCTGCGACCCGGCAGGTGCAGGCCGGGCCGGGACGCCCTGGTGCGGGTGCTCGGGTCCGGGGCCCGGTGGGCCAGGGCCTCCCGGAGCTGGGCGCGACCGCGGTGGATGCGCGAGCGGACCGTGCCGAGCTTGACGCCCAATGTGGCGCTGATCTCCTCGTAGGACAGGCCCTCGATGTCGCACAGGACGACCGCCGCGCGGAACTCGGGTGACAGGGCATCGAGCGCGCGCTGCACGTCGTCGTCGAACCGGGTGTCGTCGAACGTCTGCTCCGGGCCCTTCTCGCGGCTCGCGATGCGCCCGGCCGCGTCCTCGGGCAGCGCGTCGAAGCGGATCCGCTGCTTGCGACGCATGCGGTCGAGGAACAGGTTGGTGGTGATCCGGTGAAGCCATCCCTCGAAGGTGCCCGGCTCGTAGGTGTTGAGCGAGCGGAAGACCCGCAGGAAGACGTCGTGGGTCAGGTCCTCCGCGTCGTGCGGGTTGCCGGTCAGACGGTAGGAGAGGCGGTACACGCGGGCAGAGTGCTGCTCGACGATCTCCGCCCAGCTGGGTGGGGTCCAGCCGGCGTCCGACGGGGCGCCGTGCCCGGTTCGGTCGGTCGTGGTCGTCACGCGCTCATTCACCTCTCGAAGAGTTTGCCACAGGGCACAACGTCACCCCTGCTCGTTTCGTTCCCCCATCGTGCGACCTCGGGCCAGCCGCCCCCTGTGGTGAACCTGAGAGCCACCTGTGGACGGTGATCCCCTCGTCAGCCGGCCAGAAGGGCGGCAAGGGCCGTGGTCGCGTGACAGTAGGGTGGCGCCATGAGTTCGCAGAAGCTGGCCGCGTGGGCCCACGCCGAGGAGTTCGTCGCTCCGTCCGAGCATGTCGAGGCCGCGCGACGGCGGGCCGACGAGCTGGGAGTCGACGCCATCGACAACGGGGCCGGGGCCACGCTCCAGGTCCTCGCCGCTGCGGTCGGGGCCAGGGCCGTCATGGAGATCGGGACGGGTGCCGGGGTGTCGGGGCTCTGGCTGCTCGGCGGGATGGCGCCCGACGGCATCCTCACCACGATCGACCTCGAGCCGGAGCACCAGCGCGCAGCGCGGGGCGCCTTCGCTGCGGCCGGGATCGCCCACCAGCGGACCCGGGTCATCACCGGCCGGGCTGCCGAGGTGCTGCCGAGGATGACCGACGGGGCCTACGACATGCTGATCATCGACGCCGACCGCACGGACTACCCGGCCTACGTCGAGCAGGCCACCCGGCTGCTGCGACATGGCGGGACACTGGTCATGTCATGGTCCGACAGGGAGTCGGACCCGGCCGCCCGTGACCCCGAGACGACGACCCTGCGCGAGGTCGGCCGAGCCCTGCGCGACCACGACCAGTTCACGACCGCGCTGCTTCCGGTCAGCTCCGGCCTGCTCGTCGCGGTGAAGCGCTGAGCCTCGTCGCCGCGGAGCGCCGAGCCGGTGGCGCGGAGCGCCGAGCCGGTGGCGCGGAGCGCCGAGCCGGTGGCGCGGCGAGGGCCCCGACCCGGCGGGTCGGGGCCCTCGCCCGGTGCGGGACCTCAGCTGACGCCGTCGCATCCCTGGATCGCGTCACGCAGGGCTGCTGCCTCGTCCGGAGTCATCTCGACGACAAGACGACCGCCCCCCTCGAGCGGCATACGCAGCACGATGCCGCGGCCTTCCTTGACGACCTCCAGCGGTCCGTCTCCGGTCCTCGGCTTCATTGCTGCCATGACTCCCCTTCCGTAGACATGCGTGGGTGCTACGAACCATTATTCCGGACCGCCTCGACGAGGCCTAATCGTGGGTGTGCCCCAGAGCACGGGCAGCCGGCGGCGCTTCCCTTCCCCGAGATCGATGGGACAGAGTTGCGGACATGACCGAGACCCCGCCCCCAGACCCGCTCCAGCTCGAGACCGCCGACGCCGTCGCCTGGGTACGACTCTGCCGCCCCGATGCGTTGAACAGCCTCGACACGGCGCTCAAGGAGGCCCTGCGAGACACCCTGTGGCAGGTGGCGGCCGATCCCGACGTCCGCTGCGTCGTGCTCACCGGCACGGGACGGGCCTTCTGCGTCGGCCAGGACCTCAAGGAACACCTGGCCAACCTCGCGGCCGGTGACGCGCACCTGGGGACGACGGTCACCGAGCACTACAACCCGATCGTCGAGGCCCTCGCCGGGATGGACAAGCCGGTCGTGGCGGCACTCAACGGGGTGGCCGCCGGTGCAGGGCTCAGCTTCGCCCTCGCCTGCGACTTCCGGGTCGCGGTCGCCACGGCCTCGTTGAACACCTCCTTCGCCGGGATCGGTCTCTCGTGCGACTCGGGCGCGTCGTGGCACCTGCCCCGGCTGGTCGGGCCGGCCAAGGCCAAGGAGCTGCTGTACTTCCCCCGTTCGGTTCCCGCGGCCGAGGCGCTCGAGCTCGGCCTGCTCACCAAGGTCGTGCCCGCCGAGGCGTTCGAGGACACGGTCCGCGAGTTCGCGACGATGCTCGCGCACGGGCCCACGCTCGCCTACGGCTCGATCCGCCGGGCCGTCGCCTACAGCTCGACGCACGACCTGGCGGCCGCGCTCGTGCACGAGGGTGAGCTGATGAACCGGACCGGCGCCAGCACTGACCACCGCGCCGCCGTCGACGCGTTCGTCGCCAAGCAGAGGCCGACCTTCACCGGCCGCTGACTCGCCGGCCCGGGCGCCCGCCCGTCCCCTCGCCGGACCCTCGACACCTGCTCCGCTCAGCGACTCAGCGGGCCCGCTGCTCCGCCCAGGGGAGCAGCGGGCCCGCTGCTCCGCCCAGCGGAGCAGGTAATGAGGGACCCGCCAACGGTGGTGGCACGCTCGCAGCCCCGTGTCACGGCGGGTAGTCGGTCGGCGGCACGAACCTCCAGAGGGTCTCCGTCCACCAGTACTGGCCGACGACGCACAGCACGAGCAGCGGGACCCCCCGGGCGAGCAGCCCGCGCCACGTGGTCCCGCGCCGGTCGGCCCAGCCCGCCCCGACGAGCGGGACGAGGAGCGGGAAGAGCGGGACGAGGTAGCGCACGATGCTCGTGAACGGGTCGAGCACCGCAGCCAGGTAGACCGGGTAGGCCAGCGACCACGCGCGCAGGTCTGCCCGTAGCGCCGCCGCCCACGGGCCGGCGACCATGCCGATGATGACCAGGGGGATGACGGCGAGCAGGAGCGGCCCCCAGATGTCACCGAGCCACCACTTGGCCACGCCGGGCCAAGGCGTGAAGAGCTCGAGATGCCCCGAGCCTCGCCAGGCCGCCATCGTGTCGGTGTACGCGCCCGGGCTGCCGGTGCGAAACCAGGCGATGGCCGGCCAGAGCAGCCCGGCGATGGCGCACCCGAGCAACGCCGCCGCCATCGACGCGTACTCCGGCGTGCCGATCGGGTGCCGTCCTCGGTTTCGCCACCGGACCAGGACGACCACCAGGGTGACCAGCCCCAGCGGCACCCCGATCGGTCTCGACAGCCCGATGAGCAGGGCGATCGCCGTGGCGACGAGCCAGCGCCGGCGGTCGAGCGCGCAGAGGTAGCCGACCAGCAGGAGCATCGCCAGCGCCTCGCTGTAGGCCAGCTGCAAGGTCACAGCGGCGGGGAAGCTGGCCCAGAGCACGACCACGACCAGCGCGGCACGCTCCCCGACCCGGTCACGCAGCAGCATTCCCATCAGCAGTGCCGCGCCGAAGCCGCAGAGCAACGCGACGGTCGAGCCGGCGGTGGGAAAGGTGAGCCCGGTGAGCTGCATCACCGCCCGCGAGGCGAGCGGGAAGAGTGGGTAGAAGGCCCACGGGTTCTGCTGCACGTGCCCGTCCGGCCCGAGCGGAAGGACGTCGGGGTAGCCGTGCAGCGCGATCTGCTGGTACCACTGCCCGTCCCAGAGAGCCGTGAAGCTCCAGTAGGTGACCGGTACGTCCGGCCCGCCCGTCATTCCGCTCGGCACCTGCCGTGGCAGCACCGCGAGCAGGATCAGCGTCGTGACGACCCGGCACGCGGCATAGAGCCCGAGCACGGTCAGCCCGAAGGTGCGGCGGGCCCGCCCCGCGCCGGGCGTCATTCGGCCCGCGGGTGCTGGCGCGGTTCGGCGCCACGCAACGGTTCGGCGGCGCGCAGGGGTGGGGCGCCACCACCCCCGGATGGAGCGTCACCCATGGTTCCGGCGCCACCCCCGGGCGGAGCGTCACCCATGGTTCCGGCGCCACCCCCGGACGGAGCGTCACCCCCGGATGGGTCACGCTCCCACGGGTGGTCCGCGGTGGGTCGGGTCGGGTCGGGCGGGTCCACCTCGACCGACGACCCGGGCGGCGTGGTCGACGGACCCGACGGGACCGGTCCGGTGGCACCGGGGGCGTCGGCGAGCAGCACGCCCAGCTGTTCGTCTTTTTCCTTCAGCTCCCGACGGAGCCGACCGATGACCGCATCGACCTCACTCATGCGGTAGCCCCGGACCGCGACGTCGAAGCGCAGGTTCTCGAGATCGGCGTCGGTCAGCTCGTCGTCAGGCAGTGGTTCGTGGCTGAGCGTCGAGGTCGCCCGGCCCATTCCCCCGCCGACGTACCCGAGCAGGAGTGCGGCCACCCCGCAGAGGACGACGATGCCGACGAGCAGGAAGAGCCACTTCACGCCGAGGGCTCCGCGTGGGTCTGGACCAACCGGACGGCCTCCGCAGGATCGTCGGTCAGCGTCAGCCGTGCGACGTCGCCGGCGTCTATCATCCCCTTGGCCAGCGGTCCATCCTGCAGCCAGTCGATCAGGCCCCGCCAGTAGTCCTTGCCCAGCAGCACCAGCGGGAAGTCGGTCACCTTCCGGGTCTGCGCCAGGGTCAGGGCCTCGAAGACCTCGTCGAGGGTGCCGTAACCACCCGGCAGGACGATGAACCCCTGGGAGTACTTGACGAACATCGTCTTGCGGGCGAAGAAGTAGCGGAAGTTGATGCCGAGGTCGACGTACGGGTTCAGCCCCGCCTCGAAGGGCAGCTCGATGCCCAGCCCGACCGAGGTTCCCCCAGCCTCGAACGCGCCCTTGTTCGCCGCCTCCATGGCCCCCGGCCCACCGCCGGTGATGACGGCGAACCCCGCCTCGACGGCAAGCCGGCCGACCTCGACGCCCAAGGCATAGTCGGGATCCTCGGGCGCCACCCGGGCCGAGCCGAACACCCCGACGGCGGGCCCGAGCTCGGCGAGCGTCCCGAACCCCTCGACGAACTCGGACTGGATGCGCATGACCCGCCACGGGTCGGCGTGCAGCCAGTCGGTCGGCTGCCTCCGGTCCAGCAGGCGCTGGTCGGTCGTCGTGGCCGGGACCCGCCCGCGGCGCCAGGTGACCGGACCCGAGCGGCGCTCGCTGCCCCCCGCCTCGAGGTCCTCGTCATCCGGCTGCCCGCCGGGCCCTGGGTGCGTCACAGGGCAACCCTATGCGCGACCGGTCGTCGGGTTCAGGAGAGCCAGCGCAGCAGGGCCTGCTCTGCTCGCCCGTACTGCACCACCGGGCAGCGCTCGTCGTCCATGTGGGCCAGGTTCGGGTCGCCGGGGCCGAAGTTGACCGCCGGGATGCCGAGCTCGGCGAAGCGGGCGACGTCGGTCCAGCCCTCCTTCGGACCCACCGGCAGCCCGAGGGCCGCCACGAACGCCTGCGCCGCCGGCAGGTGCAACCCGGGTCGGGCGCCCGCGACCGCGTCGCCGAGCACGCACTCGAATCCCTCGAACACCCCGCGCACGTGCTCGAACGCCGCGTCGACCGACTTGTCGGGCGCGAACCGGTAGTTGACCCTGACGACGCAGCGGTCGGGGATCACGTTGCCGGCGATCCCACCCTCGATCCCGACCGCCTGGAGGGCCTCGTGGTAGTCGAGCCCGTCGACCGTGACCGTCGCGGCCCGGTAGCCGGCGAGCCGGGAGAGCACCTCGGCCGCGTCGTGGATGGCGTTGTGGCCGTTCCACGGCCGGGCCGAGTGGGCCGCCACCCCCGTCGTGGTCACATCGACCCGCAGGGAGCCCTTGCACCCCCCCTCGATGGCCGCGCCGGTCGGCTCGAGGAGCACCGCGAAGTCGCCGGCGAGCAGCTCCGGCCGCCGCGCCCCGAGACGCGCCAGCCCGTTCAGGTCCGCCTCGATCTCCTCGCACTCGTAGAACAGGAAGGTCAGGTCGCGGCTCGGCTCCGGCACGAGGTGCGCGATCCGGAGCATGACGGCGACCCCGCCCTTCATGTCGACCGTGCCCCGACCCCAGAGCTCGCCCTCGACCAGCCGGGTCGGCACGTTGGGCGTCGCGCCGCCCGGAAAGGTGCTGATCGGCACGGTGTCGAGATGCCCGGCGAGGACCACCCGCTCGGCGCGTCCGAGGTGGGTGCGAGCCACCAGCGTGTTGTCGACCCGGAGCACCTCCAGGTGCCCCAGGCCCTGCAGGGCCGCCTCGACGGCGTCGGCCAGCGCCGTCTCGTCCCGGCTGACGGAGGGCACGTCACAGATCGCGGCAGTGAGCGCGGTGACCTCGCTGGACGGGTCGAGGACGGCGGGTACGGGACCTGGGTCGGTGGGCGGCATACCGGAAGGCTAGCGGCAGCCGGCCCACCACTCGGGCGCGGTTTCGGGTGCTCCCCGGCGCCCCCTACCCTTGCCGCATGGCGCAACGCACCGCATGGGGACACGGTCTGGCGACGATCACCGACGACGGCCAGGTGCTGGACACCTGGTTCCCCCGACCGGCCCTGGGCGCGGCCCCCGCCGACGCCGAGCCGCCCGCCGGGCTCACCGCGCTGGCCGGGCCGGACCGACGCCGCGGGGTGCGCACCGAGGTCCGGCTCGTCCAGGTCGACCTGGACACGCCACCGGCCGGCCCCAGCGACGCCTACCTGCGCCTGCACCTGTTGTCGCACTGCCTCGTCGCCCCGAACACGATCAACCTCGAGGGAGTGTTCGGGACGCTGGCCAACGTGGTCTGGACCAACCACGGCCCCTGCGCGGTCGAGGGCTTCGAGCAGACCCGCCTCGCCCTGCGCGGGCACGGGCCGGTGCAGGTCCACGGGATCGACAAGTTCCCGCGGATGACCGACTACGTCGTGCCGCCGGGGGTGCGGATCGGCGACGCCGACCGGGTGCGTCTCGGCGCCCACCTCGCCCCGGGCACCGTCGTCATGCACGAGGGCTTCTGCAACTTCAACGCGGGCACGCTGGGCACCTCGATGGTCGAGGGTCGCATCAGCCAGGGCGTCGTCGTCGGCGACGGCTCCGACCTCGGTGGCGGCGCCTCGATCATGGGGACCCTCTCCGGAGGGGGGACGGAACGGATCAGCATCGGCAGGCGTTGTCTGGTCGGCGCCAACGGCGGGGTCGGCATCTCGCTCGGCGACGACTGCGTCGTCGAGGCCGGGCTCTACGTCACCGCCAGCACGAAGGTCACCCTGCCCGACGGCACCGTAGTCAAGGCAGGCGAGCTGTCCGGGGCGGGCAACATCCTCTACCGGCGCAACAGCTCGACCGGCACGGTCGAGGCCCGCGACCGCACCGGTAGGGGCATCGCGCTCAACGCTGCGCTGCACACGAACTGAGCCGGGACACCGGCTCCCGGGGAAGGGGAACCGATGCCGACCGACCGCACCGGCCTGGCGCTCGCCGAGTCCGGCCGGACCCGGCCCGTGACCGGGTCACGGCGCGGAGCACGGCACCGCCGCCGCGGCCGGCTCGTCCTGCTGCTCGTCGCCGCCTTCGTGGCCGGTGCCGGCTGGCTCGGCGGGTCGGCGCTGCTCGCCAGCATGCGGTCACCCGTCTGCACCATCCAGGCCGGCGGGATGACCGAGACGTTCGACCCGGAGCAGACCGCGAACGCCGCGCTCATCACAGCGGTCGCGATCAAGCGTGACCTGCCGGCCCGGGCCGCGACGATCGCGATCACGACCGCCTACCAGGAGTCGAAGATCCGCAACATCCGGTTCGGCGACCGTGACTCGCTCGGGATCTTCCAGCAGCGTCCGAGCCAGGGCTGGGGCACGCCCGAGCAGATCCTCGACCCGGTCTACGCGACGAACCGCTTCTACGACGAGCTGGTCAAGCTCAAGGGCTACGAGCAGGCCGACATCACCACCATCGCCCAGCAGGTGCAGCGCAGCGCCTACCCGGAGGCCTACCGGGACCACGAGGGCCAGGGCCGGGTCCTCGCCTCGACCCTGAGCGGATGGTCACCTGCCGGGTTGACGTGTCGGCTCGACCCCGCGACCTCGCACGCGGCACCGAGCGAGGTGGCCGCCGCCCTGCACACCCAGATGGGCGTGTCGGCCACGACCGACTCGCACGGCCTGACCGTGCAGGCCCGCGACGAACGACAGGCGTGGGCGGTCGGTCACTGGGCGGTGGCCTGGGCCCAGACGTACGGCATCACGCGGGTGGCCGTCGGGGACCGGGTCTGGGACCGTGCCGCGGGCGGCGACGGCTGGTCGGACGGCACCGCCACGACGACGGTCCGGGTGTCCCTCGGCTGACCCGCCACGTACGGGAGCAGCCCCTCGGGACGCGGTGGGCGGCATACCCGTGAGGTATGCCGCTCACCCGCCCGGCCGCGCACGGCCGGCTCACCTCGTGGCTCGCTCTGCGCCCGCCGGGACCGGGCAGACCCGCTCAGCGCTGGTCGATCGGCACGAAGGGGCGCTCGGCCTCGCCCGTGTAGACCTGGCGCGGACGGCCGATCTTCGTCTCCGGGTCGGTCATCATCTCGCGCCACTGGGCGATCCAGCCGGGCAGCCGGCCGATCGCGAACAGCACGGTGAACATCTTCGACTCGAAGCCCATCGCCTTGTAGATGACGCCGGTGTAGAAGTCGACGTTCGGGTAGAGCCGGCGCTCGACGAAGTAGTCGTCGGCCAGCGCGACCTCCTCGAGCTGCTTGGCGATGTCGAGCAGCGGGTCGTTGGCGCCGAGCTTCTCGAGCACGTCGTCGGCCGACTTCTTCACGATCGCGGCGCGCGGGTCGTAGTTCTTGTAGACCCGGTGGCCGAAGCCCATGAGCCGGACCCCCGACTCGCGGTTCTTGACCCGCTCCATGAACTTCTTCGGGTTCTCGCCCGACCTGCGCAGCTGGCCGAGCATCTCGAGCACGGCCTGGTTGGCCCCGCCGTGCAGCGGGCCGGACAGCGCGTGGATGCCCGCGGAGACCGAGTTGAACAGGTTGGCCTGGGCCGAGCCGACCAGGCGCACGGTCGAGGTCGAGCAGTTCTGCTCGTGGTCGGCGTGCAGGATGAACAGCTGGTCGAGCGCCTTGACGACCACCGGGTCGGGCCGGAAGGGCTCGGCCGGCATGCCGAAGGTCATGCGCAGGAAGTTCTCGACCAGGCCGAGCGAGTTGTCGGGGTAGATGAAGGGCTGGCCGACGCTCTTCTTGTGCGCGTAGGCGGCGATCGTGGGCAGCTTGGCGAGCAACCGGACGGTGGAGATCTCCACCTGTTCGGCGTCGAACGGGTCGAGGCTGTCCTGGTAGAAGGTGCCGAGCGCCGAGACCGCGGACGACAGGACCGGCATCGGGTGCGCGTCGCGGGGGAAGCCGTTGAAGAACGCCTTCAGGTCCTCGTGGAGCATGGTGTGGCGCCGGATGCGGGCGTCGAAGGCCGCCAGCTGGTCGGCGGTGGGCAGCGCGCCGTAGATGAGCAGATAGGCCACCTCGACGAAGCTCGACTGCTGCGCGAGCTGGTCGATGGGGTAGCCCCGATAACGCAGGATGCCCTGGTCACCGTCGATGAAGGTGATCCGGCTCTTGCACGCGGCCGTGTTGACGAAGCCCACGTCATACGACACCAGTCCGGTCTGCTTGAGCAGTGACGAGACGTTCAGTCCGTGGTTGCCCTGGACCGCGTCGACACCGGGGAAGCTGACTTCCTTGTCTCCAACCTTGAGAGTCCCGTCCACTGCTTGCGTCACTGGTACATCGCCTCCTCGTGGCGGCCCTCGACGGGCCGGGGTCTTGTCCTGCGACGTTACCCCAGCCGGTCCTGCCGCGGTAACGGAGCACCGGGCAGGTCCGGGCCCGGCGCCTGCGACCGAAGCCGCGAGCAGGCCGCCTCGACCCGCTCGTCGGTGGCGGTCAGGCTGATCCGCACGTGTCGCGCTCCGAGCGCTCCGTAGAACGTGCCCGGCGCGACCAGGATGCCGCGGTCGGCCAGGTCGGCGACGGTGCGCCAGCAGTCCTCGTCGCGGGTCGCCCACAGGTAGAGGCCCGCCTCGGAGTGCTCGATGCGCAGGCCGGCACCCTCGACGGCCGCGGCCAGCCGCTCGCGCCGGCGTCCGTATGTCGCCCGCTGGGCTCGCACGTGCCCGTCGTCGCCCAGCGCCACCGCGCTCGCGTGCTGTACGGGTGCCGGCATCATCATCCCGGCGTGCCTGCGCACCTCGCGGATCCGACCGATGAGCGTGGGGTCACCGGCGACGAAGGCCGCCCGGTAGCCGGCCAGGTTCGACTGCTTGGACAGCGAGTAGAGCGCGAGCAGGCCGGCGTGGCTGGAGCCGCACACGTCGGGGTGCAGGATGCTCGGGGTCGCCTGGCCGAGGTGCCCCGGCCGCCAGTCCAGCTCGGCGTAGCACTCGTCGCTGGCGACGACGACCCCGTGGGCCCGGGCCCACCCGACCACCGCGCGCAGGTGCTCCACCCCGAGAACCTGCCCGTGCGGGTTGGCCGGGCTGTTGACCCAGAGCAGCCGGGGAGTGGCCGCTGCGTCGAGCGCGGGCAGGTCGTCAGGGACCCCGGCGACCACGGGTGTGGCACCCGCGATCCGGGCACCTACCTCGTAGGTCGGGTACGCGACAGGTGGGATGGCGACCACGTCGCCGGCGCCGAGCCCGAGCAGGGTGGGCAGCCACGCGACGAGCTCCTTGCTGCCGATCGTGGGCAGGACCGCGTCGGGACCGAGCGTGACGTGGCGGCGCCGGGCGAACCAGTCGACGATGGCGGCGCGCAGCTGCGCGGTGCCCACGGTCTGGGGGTAGCCCGGGGCGTCCGCCGCGTCGGCGAGCGCCCGTTGCACGACCTGCGGTGTCGAGTCGACCGGGGCGCCGACCGACAGGTCGACGATCCCGTCCTCGTGCGCGGCCGCGCGCGCCTTGTACGGCGCGAGCGTGTCCCACGGGAAGTCGGGCAGGTCCGGCACGGCCGCGCAGCGCTCACACGTCGTGCTGCTGCGGCGGCAGGGCCTCGACGATGGGGTGGTCCTTGTCGATCATTCCCAGCCGGGCCGCCCCGCCCGGACTGCCGAGGTCGTCGAAGAACTCGACGTTCGCGGTGTAGTAGTCGCTCCACTCCTCGGGCACGTCGTCCTCGTAGTAGATCGCCTCGACCGGGCAGACCGGCTCGCAGGCGCCGCAGTCCACGCACTCGTCCGGGTGGATGTAGAGGGAGCGCCGCCCCTCGTAGATGCAGTCGACCGGACACTCCTCGACGCACGCCTTGTCCTTGAGGTCGACGCAAGGCTGGGCGATGACGTAGGTCATGGACGAGTCCTCCTCGGCGGGTGTCTGCGGCAGCCCTAGTATGCCGGACATGACTGGTGCTGCCGCGACGGGACCACCGAGCCCGCGGCGGGGCGACCCGTCGGGCCGCCTGACGGTCGGTGAGCGCGTGGTCGTCCGGTACCTGCTGCCGCCCGGCTCGGAGGCGGGGGCCACGGACGTCCTCGGGATGCTGCGCTCGCGTGACGAGCAGAGCCTCGTCGTCGACAGCGCCTTCGGGCCGGTGACCATCCCGCGCCGTGCCGTGGTGGCCGCCAAGGACGTGCCACCGCCGCCGAGCCGGCCCGGGCCCGCCCACCGGCGGGTGGGTGTCGACGACCTCGAGCTGCTGATGGCGCGCGGCTGGGTCGCGGTGGACCAGGCCGGCCTGGGCTCGTGGCTGCTCCGGTCGGCTTCAAGCTTCACCAGCCGGGCCAACTCCGCCCTGCCGGTCGGCGACCCGAGCCTCCCGCTCGACCGGGCGGTCGACTACGTCGAGAGGTGGTACGGCGAGCGCGGCCGGCGGCCGATGTTCCAGCTGCCCGGGCCGGCCGGGTTCGAGCCCGCCGACACGGAGGTGGGCGCCCAGCTGCTCGAGCGGGGCTATGCCGTGCCGGCCGCGCACGCCGGCCGGCACGTGCACGTCATGACCGCCCCGCTGGGTGCCCTGCCGCCGCTGACCGCGGCCTCGCCGCCGGTGACCGCCGACGCCAGGCTGCAGTCGGACTGGCTGATCGCCTACGGCGAGTCCCGCCACGTCGTGCCGGGGGTGACCGAGTCGGTGCTGACCGGCAGCCGCGGGCAGCTGTTCATGTCGGTCCGGGACGACACCGGCGGGCGGCTCGTCGGGATCGCCCGGATGGCCATCCACCCCGGCTGGGCCGGCATCTTCGGGCTGTGGGTGCGCCCCGAGCACCGGCGCCGGGGGGTCGCGACCGCGATCGTGTCGGCGATCGGCATGGCTGCCCGGGACAACAACATGCCCTCGCTGTACGCCCAGGTGTCGGGTGCCGACGCCGGGGCCGTCGCGTTCTGGCAGGAGTTCGACTTCACCACCCACCACGACTACCTCTACCTGGCCGCTGCCGAGGGCTGATCCTGTCCACGGGGACCTGCTCTCCCGGCCGGCGGGGGGCGCCGCGTCGTGGCGTCGCGCCGGACTCAGGAGAAGAGCGAGCCGTGCCGCTCGCCGACGCCGATCGGCGCCCAGGTGCGCGGGTCGACCCGGCCGAAGCCCTCCCGTTCGCTCGTGCGCGCCGCGATGTTGTTCGACAGGGCATGCAGGTCCTCGCTGACCACCGTGACCTGGGTGCGGTGCGCGCGCAGGGCGGCGTTCTTGACGGCGCGCGCGGCGCTGTCCTCGACGACGTGGGTGACCCGGGCATCGGGGACGACCGACGGCGGGAAGGGGTCGTGCGCGCGGGGCAGGACGAGTCCGTATGCCGCCGCGCCGAGCTCCGGCAGCAGGGCGCGGTCCTGCAGGGCCCACGAGCGCGCGACGAGGATCTCGAAGACCCTGCCCGGCAGGTCCTCGTCGGGCAGCCGGTCCAGGGCGGCCCGGGTCACCCGGTGCGCCTGGATGTGGTCCGGGTGGCCGTACCCGCCCTGCGGGTCGTAGGTGGCGACGGCGTCCGGGCGGACCGCCCGGACGAGGTCGGCGACCAGCTGCCCGGCCTCGTCGAGGTCGGCGCCCACGAACGCCTCCGGGCGGGCGGCCGCCGCGGAGCCGGCCATCCCGGAGTCGCGGTAGCGCGAGAGACGACCCGCGCCCGGGTCGGCGCCGAGGATGTGCAGCTGCGCGCCGATCCGGGACAGGGCCTCGCGCAGCTCGTCGTAGCGGACGGCCGCGAGAGCGTCGTCCGGCCGCCCGGCGAGGTGGCGCAGCTCGGCCGGGATGACCTCCCCCTCCTCGCCGAGGGTGCATGTCAGGACGTGTACCTCGTCGCCCATCGCCACGTGGTGGGCCATCGTCACGCCGCAGGTGAGCGTCTCGTCGTCGGGGTGGGCGTGGACGAACAGCAGGCGGTGGGGCATGGGCCTCCGATCATCGGACGGCGACGGTGACGGGTCCACGATGCCACCGCCGGCGTGGCCCGGTCCGGGCCGTCCACTCGCCGGGCGCGTCAGGCGCCGACCCCATCGGCACCGGTCAGGCGTCCGCCTTGGCGGCGGCCCGGGCCCGGGCCGCGGTGCGGGCCCGGGAGTGCGCGTCGAGGACGACCTTGCGGATCCGGACCGCCTGGGGTGTCACCTCGACGCACTCGTCCTCGCGGCAGAACTCCAGGCACTGCTCGAGCGAGAGGCGGCGCGGCGGGACGAGCCGCTCGAGGACGTCGGCCGTCGAGGACCGCACGTTGGTCAGCTTCTTCTCCTTGGTGATGTTGACGTCCATGTCGTCGGCCCGGGAGTTCTCCCCGACGATCATCCCCTCGTAGACCTCCGTCGTCGGCTCGACGAACAGCGTGCCGCGCTCCTGCAGGTTGAACATCGCGTAGGTCGTGGCCGGCCCGCTCCGGTCGGCCACCAGCGAACCGGTCAGCCGGGTCCTGATCTCGCCGTGCCAGGGCTCGTACCCGTCGAAGACGTGGTGCGCGATGCCGGTGCCGCGGGTCTCGGTGAGGAACTCGGTGCGGAAGCCGATCAGGCCGCGGGAGGGCACGACGAACTCCATCCGGACCCAACCGCTGCCGTGGTTGGTCATCTGCGTCATCCGCCCCTTGCGGGAGGCGAGCAGCTGGGTGATCGCGCCGAGGAACTCCTCCGGGGTGTCGATGGTGAGGCGCTCGACCGGCTCGTGCACGGCGCCGTCGACCAGCCGGGTGACGACCTGGGGCTTGCCCACGGTCAGCTCGTAGGCCTCGCGGCGCATCTGCTCGACGAGGATGGCCAGGGCCAGCTCGCCGCGTCCCTGGACCTCCCAGGTGTCGGGGCGCTCGGTCGGCAGGACCCGCAGGGACACGTTGCCGACGAGCTCCCGGTCGAGACGGTCCTTGACCAGACGTGCGGTGATCTTGGCGCCGCGCACGCGCCCGGCCAGCGGGGAGGTGTTCGTGCCGATGGTCATCGAGATGGCCGGTTCGTCGACGGTGATCAGCGGCAGCGGCCGCGGGTCGTCGGGGTCGGCGAGCGTGTCACCGATCATGATCTCGGGGATCCCGGCGATCGCGATGATGTCGCCCGGCCCGGCCTGGGTGGCGGGTTTGCGCTCCAGGCCCTCGGTCAGCAGCAGCTCGCTGACCCGGACGCGTTCGATGGTGCCGTCGTGCTTGCACCACGCCACGTGCTGGCCCTTGCGGATCGTGCCGTTGTAGACCCGGAGCAGGGCGATCCGGCCGAGGAAGTTCGACGAGTCGAGGTTGGTCACGTGCGCCTGCAGGGGCGCCTCCGGGTCGAACGTCGGCGGCGGGATCGTCTCGAGGATGGTCCGGAACAGGGCCTCGAGGTTCTCCTCGTCGGGCAGGCCACCGTCGGCCGGGCGGCTGAGGGAGGCCCGTCCGGCCTTGGCCGAGGCGTAGACGATCGGGAAGTCGAGGGCCCCGTCGACGTCCGCGCCGGCCTCGAGCAGGTCCATGAACAGCTCGTAGACCTCGTCGACGACCTCGGCGATGCGCGCGTCGGGCCGGTCCACCTTGTTGATGCACAGCACCACCGGCAGCCGCGCGCCCAGGGCCTTGCGCAGCACGAAGCGGGTCTGCGGCAGCGGGCCCTCGGAGGCGTCGACGAGCAGGACGACGCCGTCGACCATCGACAGGCCCCGCTCGACCTCACCGCCGAAGTCCGCGTGGCCGGGGGTGTCGATGATGTTGATGGTCATGCCGTCGGTCAGGCCGGCCGCGACGGCGGAGGGTCCGTTGTAGTGGATCGCGGTGTTCTTGGCGAGGATGGTGATGCCCTTCTCGCGCTCCAGGTCGCCGGAGTCCATGACCCGCTCGCCGGTGCTCTCGACGGTCTGGTGCTCGTCGAACGCGCCGCCCTGCCACAGCATCTTGTCCACGAGCGTCGTCTTGCCGTGGTCGACGTGGGCGACGATGGCGACGTTGCGGATGTCCGCTCGGGTGCTCCTGGGCATGGCTGTCAGTCTCTCAAGGTCGTGGGGTTGGGTCGTGCAGGCGGGCCGCGATGGCGTCGATGATCGGCAGGTCGGCCGGCAGCCACGGCACGTCGTGCAGCATGGCGCGGGCCAGCCAGCGCAGCTCGTCGTGGTCCTCCAGGGGCCGCGGGGCACGACCGCCGAGGACCGTGGCCAGCCACACGAGCATCTCGTAGCGGTCACCCAGCGGCCAGGTCCCGCCGGGCAACGGACCCGGCACGGCGGGTCCCACCACGATGTCGACGCCCAGCTCCTCGCCGATCTCACGGTGCAGGGCAGCCAACGGCGCCTCCCCGGGCTCCACCTTGCCGCCGGGCAGCTCCCAGCCGCCCGCGAGCTCGCTCGGCTCCGTGCGGCGTGCCGCGAGCAGTCGCCGCGGCGCGGCGGCGTGGTCGACCAGTGCGGCCCCGACGACCAGCCGTCTGCCGGCGTGCTGGCGGATCGGGCTCTGCGTGCGCATGACGGAGACGATGGTGACACATCGCCGCTCGATTCCCGGCACGCCGGCCCGGCCCGGTACCCTTCGGCCATGACGTCCGCGCCCCGGGAGGGCCACAGTCCCCGGCCGGGTGACGCCCGGCTCCCCCACTCGACCCCGCCGGCCCGGTGCTGACGGATGGACCTGCTGCTCGGTATCGTCCTGGTCCTCGCGCTGACCGCGGCGACCGGCTACTTCGTGGCCCAGGAGTTCGCCTACGTCGCGGTCGACCGGGCTGCACTGCGCGAGCTCGCCCGGTCGGGTGACGCCGCCGCCGAACGCGCGCTGCGCATCACCTCGCGCCTGTCCTTCACCCTGTCCGCGGCCCAGTTCGGGATCACCGTGACGGCACTGCTCGTCGGTTACGTCTCCGAGCCGCTGATCGGCGTCGGGCTGGCGCAGCTGCTCGGCTTCACCGGCCTGACGTATGCCGCTCGCCTCGGCCTCAGCGTCGCCGCGGTCCTCGTGTTCTCGACCGCCGTGCAGATGGTCTTCGGCGAGCTGGCCCCGAAGAACCTGGCGATCGCGCGGACCGTACCGGTGGCTCGGGCCCTGAGCCGCAGCACGCTTGTATACCTCGCTGCCGTAGGCCCGGTCGTGCGCCTCTTCGACTCCGCCTCGATCCGGCTGCTCAGGGCGGTCGGGATCGAGCCGGTGGAGCAGCTCGACCACGGCGCCACGGCCGAGGACCTGGGCCGGATCATCGACGAGTCCCGCGCCGGCGGGCTGCTGGCCGACCGGCTGTCGGGCACCCTCGAGGGTGGGCTCCGGCTGCGCCGGCTGACCGCCGACGACGCCATGACCCCGCGGGTTCGCGTCGTGTCCATCCCGGCGAGGGCCACCGTGGCCGACCTGGTCGCGCTGCTCGACAGCGGTCACTCGCGCTTCCCGGTCACGGGCCGGGACCGGGACGACATCGTCGGGGTCGTGGGGCTGGCCGAGGTGCTGTCCGTCCCCGCCGCCGAGCGGCCCCGCGCCCGCGTGCGCGACGTGGCGTCCCCGGCGAGCCTCGTGCCGACGAGCGCCCCGCTCGGTCAGGTGCTCGACCAGCTGCGCCGGGAGCATCGGCAGCTCGCGGTCGTGATCGACGAGCACGGCGGGTTCGCCGGCGTCCTGTCCCTGGAGGACATCGCCGAGGAGGTCGTGGGCGACATCTTCGACGAGCAGGACGAGCCGGAGAGGGGCGTCGTCGCGGACGGGTTGGGCGCCTGGCTCGTGCCGGCCCGGCTCCGGCTCGACGAGCTGGTGGCGGACACCGGGTTGCGGATCGAGGCCGAGGACCCCTTCGAGACGGTGAGCGGCCTCATCTTGGACCGGCTGGGACGCACGCCCGTGGTCGGCGACGTGGTGCACGTCGGCGCCGGCTCGGAGCAGCCCATCGAGGTCGGCACCACCGACGGGAGGTCGCGCCGGGTGATGGCGGGGGGCGTCCGGATGGTCGTCACCGCCGTCGAGCGGCACGTGGCGCAGCTCGTCCGCCTGCAGGCGCTCGACGTGCGGCCCGGCTCCCCGCCGTCGCCCGGCCCGCAGGCGGACGATGCGGGGGGTGAGGCCCCGTGACGACCGCGCTGCTCGTCTCGGCCCTCCTGCTCGCCCTGAACGGGTTCTTCGTCGCGGCCGAGTTCGCGCTCGTCGCCAGCCGGCGCCACCGCCTCGAGGAGCTGGCCGAGTCGGGCACCCGGGCAGCGCGAGCGGCGCTGGCGGGGTCTCGCGAGCTCTCGCTCATGCTCGCCGGCGCCCAGCTCGGCATCACGCTGGCGACCCTCGGGCTCGGCGCCCTCGCGAAACCCGCCGTGGCCGACCTGCTGGGCTCGGCGCTGGGCGCCGTGCGGGTCCCGGAAGAGGTCTCGGCCGTCGTGGGTGTGGTGCTGGCCGTCACCGTCGTGGTGTTCCTGCACATGGTCGTCGGCGAGATGGCGCCGAAGTCGTGGGCGATCTCCCATCCGGAACGCTCGGCCGTGCTGCTGGCGCTGCCGTTCCGTGCCTTCGCCCGGGCTGTGCGCCCGGTCCTGGCCCTGCTGAACGGCTTGGCCAACCTGACGCTGCGACTCGCCGGGGTGACCCCGCAGCCGGAGCTGGCCCAGGCCCACGGCCCCCGCGCGCTGCAGCTGCTCATCGCGGCGTCGCGGGAGCAGGGCACCCTCACCGAGCCGGAGCACCGGGTGCTCGCCGGGGCGATCGACCTGCAGACCCACCGCCTGGGTTCGCTGATGGTCCCGCTCGGCCGGGCCGTCACCATCGGCCTCGAGGCGACGTGCCGGCAGGCCGAGGAGGTGTCCCGCGGCTCGGGGCGGTCCCGGCTGCTCGTCATGCAGGCCGGGGCACCGATCGGCATCGTCCACGTGCGCGACGTCGTCCGCGCCCCCCAGGACGGGCCGATCGCCCGCTTCGTCTCACCGGTGTCCGTCCTCTCCCCCGACCTGACCCTGCTCGAGGCGGTCGAAGAGCTGCGCGCCGCCCGCCAGCAGCTGGTCCTCGTCGGCGAGCCCGGACGACCGGTCGGGCTCGTGTCGATGGAGGACCTGCTCGAGCGGGTCATCGGCCGGTTCGACGACGAGACGGACCGACCGGCCGGGTGACTCGACTCCCCCGACCCCCCGTCGAGAGTGCACGTTTCCCCATCGAGAGTTCACGTTTCCCCATCGAGAGTGCACGTTTCCCCATCGAGAGTGCACGTCTGTCGATCGAGAGTGCGACCCGCTGCACTGTCGATCGGGATTGCTGCCCTGTGGATCGGGATTGCTGCACTGTCGATCGGGATTGCTGCACTGTCGATGGGGGCGGGGGGAGGGAGGGTCAGGGTCCTCAGTCGGTGCGAGCCTGTGCGCGCACGATCGCGACCGGGATCGTGCAGCGCTGCAGCACCTTGTGGCTGACCGAGCCGAGCGCCATCCCGGCGAAGCCGCCATGACCCCGGCCGCCGACCACGACCAGCCCCGCCTCGGCGGCTCGTTCGAGCAGGGTCCCGACGGCGCGGGCGTTGCGCAGGTCGACCTCGACGGCCAGCTCGGGGTGCTTCTGCCGGATCGGCGCCAGGACCTGCTCGATCATCCTCCGGTAGCCGGACTCGACCCGCTGCCACTCCGGAGTGCCCTCCTCGGTGACGACGATGCCGTCGACCACCTCGAGCCACCAGGTCGTCACGACCACGAGGGCGACCCCGCGCCGGGACGCCTCGTCGCCGGCCACCGTGGCCGCGCGGATGCTGTGGGCGCTGCCGTCGACGCCGACGACGATCGGGCGCTGCACGTCTCCCGGGTCGTCCCCGACGACGACGACCGGGCAGACCGCATGCATCGCGGTGTTGAGCGAGGTCGTGCCGAGCAGGATCCGCTCGAGCTTGCCCTTGCGGCCGCTGCCCACGACGACGATCCGGGCCCGCTCAGAGGCGTCGACGAGCGCCTGTGACGGGGTACCCCAGGGCTGGCTGGCCGTGACGGCGAGCGCGGGGTGCCGTGCGGCCAGCTGGGCCACCAGACCGTCGAGCGTGCGCGTGTGGCGTTGGCCCAGCTCCGGCTCGAGACCGATCGGGATGAAGCCGGAGTCCCACGCCCCCACCAGCCCGGCATGGACCTCCTGGGCGATGAGCAGGTGCAGCGGCGAGCCGAGAATCTCGGCCTCACGGGTGGCGAAGGCAAGCACGCCACGGTCCTTCTCGCTGCCGTCCAGTCCGGCCACGACCGCACCCGTCGGCACGTCGTCCTCGTGGGTCGGGTGGCCGGCCAGCTGCCCTCCCGGCTCGTCGCTCCGGCGGGCGCCACTGTCACGGGGTTCGGCGAACATGCCCCATTCTCCCCCGGTACCCCGGTCCGAGGCACCCCGGACGCGCCGTTACGGTCGATACCGGGACGCCCCGGGCACGGCAAGGCTTCAGAACGGCCACAATCGCGGCTACGCCTTTCGCCACCCCCCGGCGGCAGGTACGGTGCGTCCAGCCGGTGCGCAACGACCCTGACACGGCCTGCATCGGCCCGCACATCAACCAGGAGGAACGTGATGCAGATTCGTCGTGGGGCAACCGCCCTGGCCGGCGTGGCCGCGCTGGGGCTGCTGGTCTCGGCGTGTGGTGCCGGAAACCCCGGCACCAAGAGCGAGAGCACGGGAGGAGGGGCGGGCGCCGCGGGCGGATCGCTCATCGTGGGCACCACGGACAAGGTCGTCTCGATCGATCCCGCCGGTGCGTATGACAACGGCTCCATGCAGGTGCAGACGCAGGTCTTCCAGTACCTGCTGAACTTCCCGGAGGGCCAGAACAAGCCCCAGCCGGACGCCGCGGAGAAGTGCGAGTTCACCACGCCCACCGAGTACACCTGCACGATGAAGGACGGCCTCAAGTTCGCCAACGGCGACCCCTTGACGGCCAAGAGCGTGGCCTTCTCCTACAAGCGGATCGTCGATATCAACGACCCGAACGGACCCGCCTCGCTGCTGGGCAACATGAAGGCGGTCGAGGCCAAGGACGACAAGACGGTCGTGTTCACCCTCAAGAACGGCAACGACCAGACCTGGCCCCAGATCCTGGTCACCTCGGCGGGCCCGATCGTCGACGAGAAGGTCTACCCGGCCGACAAGGTCCTCTCCGACGACGACGCCGTCAAGGCGCAGGGCTTCTCCGGCCCGTACACGATCGGCACCTACCAGAAGAACCAGGTTGCGCAGTTCAAGGCCAACCCCGGCTACAACGGGGCGTTCAACAAGCCGCACGTGGCCGACGTGACCATGAAGTACTACACCGACGCCGACAACCTCAAGCTGGACATCCAGAACAAGAACATCGACGTCGCGTGGCGCTCGCTCACCCCGACCGACATCGAGTCGCTGCAGAAGGTCGCCGGCCTGAAGGTCTACACCGGCGCCGGTGGCGAGCTGCGCTACATGGTCTTCAACCTCAAGACGATGGCCGGTGACAACGACGCGCAGAAGCTCGCGGTCCGTCAGGCCATGGCCTCGAGCATCGACCGCGACGCACTCTCGACGAAGGTCTACAAGGGCACGTACAAGCCGTCGTACTCGCAGGTGCCCCCGGGCCTGCCCGGCGCGAACGAGGCGTTCAAGACCCTCTACGGCGCCACGCCGAACCTCGAGGAGGCGAAGAAGTTCCTCTCCGACGCCGGGGTGAGCACGCCGGTGTCGCTGCAGATCTGGTACAACCCGGACCACTACGGCAGCAGCTCGGACCAGGAGTACAACGAGATCAAGCGGCAGCTCGAGGCGACGAACCTGTTCAAGGTCAACCTCCAGTCGGCCGAGTGGACGACCTACTCCAAGGAGCGCACCAAGGACTCGTACCCGATCTACCAGCTCGGCTGGTTCCCGGACTTCCCCGATGCCGACAACTACCTGACCCCGTTCTTCGGGCCGAACAACTTCCTGCAGTCGCACTACTCGAACGATGAGATGAACAAGCTCCTCGTCGCCCAGGTGACCGAGCCGGACCAGGCCAAGCGTGAGCAGCTGCTGGGCCAGATCCAGGACAAGGTCGCCAAGGAGGTCCCGACCCTGCCGATGCTCTACGGCGCGCAGGTGGCGGTCGCCAAGGACGACGTCAAGGGTGTCCAGGAGACCCTCGACGCGGCCTTCAAGTTCCGGTTCACATCCCTGTCGAAGTAACCTCGAGAGCACGTCCGACGGGCCCGGGGCAGCTGGCAGTCGCCACGCTCCCGGGCCCGTCTCGTGCCCGGCGTCGGAAGGCCCGCACCATGACCATCGCAGAGGTCCAAGGCTCCGAGGAACCGACCCCCAGCAAGGCGGAGGGACGCAGGTCGGGCGGGATGCCGCCACTGCTGCGGTACCTGATCGTCCGGGTCACCCTCGTACCGCTGATGATCTGGATCCTCGTCACCCTCGTCTTCCTGCTCATGCGGGTGATCGGAGACCCGATCACGGCGGCCCTCGGCGGCCGTCTGTCGCCGGAGCAGATCGAGGAACGCAAGGCGGCAGCGGGGCTGAGCGGGCCGATCCTGGGGCAGTACTGGGACTACCTGAGGGGCATCCTGCACTTCGACTTCGGCCACACGCTGACCGACAACCGGTCGATCACCGACATCTTCGTGGTCAACGGGCTGGCCACCCTCGAGCTGGCCTTCTGGTCGCTGATCGTCGCCTTCCTGATCGGCATCCCGCTCGGCCGGGTCGCGGCCCGGTACCGCGACCGCTCCTCCGACGTGGTGCTGCGCATCTTCTCGATCGTCGTCTACGCGGCGCCGGTCTTCTTCCTCGGCCTGCTCTTCAAGCTCGCCTTCTCACCCTTCGGCTGGCCGGTGGCCGGGCGGTCGAGCATCGAGACCGAGATCGCCCTGTCGAACGTCACGCCCCAGACGCACATCATGATCCTCGACGCGATCCTGTGGGGTAACCCGGACTACGTCTGGGACGTCCTGCAGCACGCGGTCCTGCCGGCGCTGACCCTCGGCCTGCTCACCGGCGGGGTGTTCCTGCGGCTCGTCCGGATCAACCTGATCGGCACCCTCGGCGCGGACTACGTGACGGCGGCCCGGGCCCGTGGCGTGCCGGAGCGGAGGGTGATCCGCAAGCACGCCTTCCGCAACGCGCTGGTCCCGGTCGTGACGGTGATGGGCATGCAGATCGCCCTGCTGCTCGGCGGCGCCGTGCTGACCGAGACGACCTTCGAGTGGCAGGGGCTGGGCTACACGCTGGCCCAGTACCTGATCAAACGCGACTTCATCGCCGTGCAGGGCATCGTGACCCTGTTCGCGATCGTCGTCAGCATCGCCAGCCTCGTCATCGACGTCATCGTCGCCTTCGTCGACCCGCGCGTGCGGTTCTGAGCCAGGAGCACCCCATGTTCGCCCTCATCCGCAACACCCGCGGCGTCCAGCGCGCCATGGTCCTGACCGGCGTCGTCATCATCGTCCTGTTCGTCGTGCTGGCCGTCTTCGCGCCGTGGATCGCCCCCTACGGGTTCAACGACGCCAGCGCCAACGGCCACGACTTCCCGATCCAGGGGGCGCCCTCGGCCGCGCACTGGTTCGGCACGAGCGTCGGCGGCGAGGACGTGTTCTCCCGGGTCGTCTACGGGGCTCGGACCGCCCTGGAGGTGGTCGTCCTCGCCGTGGTCTTCTCGCTGTGCATCGGCGTTCCCCTCGGCCTGCTCTCCGGCTACGTGGGCCGCGCGCTCGACCGGGTCCTCGTGCTGATCACCGACGCGATGTACGCCTTCCCCTCGCTCCTGCTGGCCATCATCGTGGCCATCGTCCTGTCCGGCGGCCAGTCCGGCGTCACCGCCGGCATCATGGCAGCCGCCCTGTCGATCACGGTGGTGTTCATCCCCCAGTACTTCCGGGTGGTCCGCAACGCGACCCTGAGCGTCAAGGTCGAGCCGTACGTCGACGCGGCGCGGGTCGTCGGCACCCCGGTGCCCCGCATCCTGACCCGGCACGTCTTCTCCAACGTCCGCCAGACCCTGCCGATCATCGCGACCCTCAACGGCTCCGAGGCGATCCTGACCCTGGCCGGCCTCGGCTTCCTGGGCTTCGGCATCCAGCCGTCCGCCGCCGCCGAGTGGGGCTACGACCTGAACAAGGCGATGTCCGACGCGACCAACGGGATCTGGTGGACCGGGGTCTTCCCGGGCACCGCGATCGTGCTGCTCGTGCTCGGGATCACCCTGGTCGGGGAGAGCCTGAACGACCTGCTCGACCCCCGGCTGCGGGCCCGGCGTGGTGACACCAGCGAGGCCGACGCGGCAGAGGTCGCGGTGGAGGGACTGGCGAGCCACGCCAGCGTCGTGCGCCGGGCCGAGGGCGACCGGCGGGTCGCGACGCTGAACCTGACCGACCTGACGGTCACCTTCCGGACCGACAGCGGCCCGGTGCACGCCGTGGACGGGGTCAGCTTCGACGTGGCACCCGGTGAGGTCGTCGCGGTGGTCGGCGAGTCGGGGTCCGGCAAGTCGGTCAGCTCCCGAGCGGTGCTGGGCCTGCTCCCCCCCACCGCCAGCGTCTCCGGGTCGGCCGTGCTCACCACCGAGTCGGGTGGTGAGCAGCAGCTCATCGGGGCGCCCGCCAAGGTGCTGCAGGAGGTGCGCGGCGACGAGGTGTCGATGATCTTCCAGGAGCCGTCCACCGCGCTCAACCCGGTCTACACGATCGGCTGGCAGATCGTCGAGGGGATCCGGGCCCACCAGAAGGTCAGCCGCCGGCACGCCCGCGCCCGGGCGGTCGAGCTGCTCGACATGGTCGGCCTGCCGGACCCCGAGCGGCGCGTCGACTACTACCCGCACCAGCTCTCCGGCGGCCAGAAGCAGCGGGTCGTCATCGCCATGGCGATCGCCTGCGAGCCCGACGTCATCGTCGCCGACGAGCCGACGACCGCGCTCGACGTGACGGTCCAGGCCGCCGTCCTGGAGCTGCTCCTGGACCTGCGCGACCGGCTCGGCACGGCGATCGTGCTGATCACGCACAACATGGGGGTCGTCGCCGACATGGCGGACCGGGTCGTGGTCATGTACCGCGGCACGATCGTCGAGGAGGCACCGGTCGGTCCGCTGTTCGCCGACCCGAAGCATCCCTACACCAGGCGCCTGCTCGACGCCGTACCGCACCTGGGCCACGGTCTCGGCACGGACCTGTCCGTGACCGAGGGCGCCGAGCCGGTGCTCGAGATCGACGACCTGGTCGTCGAGTTCCCCGGCCGGTTCGGCCAACCCCGCTTCCGGGCCGTCGACCACGTCTCGTTGACCGTGCACCGCGGCGAGGTGCTCGGCCTGGTCGGCGAGTCCGGCTCCGGCAAGTCGACCGTGGGCCGCTGTGTCGTCGGGTTGCAGAAGCCCACCGGAGGGACGGTCCGGCTCAGCGGTCAGGTGGTCTCCGGCCTCTCGGACCGCGACCTGAAGCCGCTGCGCAGCCGGTTCGGCTTCGTCTTCCAGGACCCGGCCGCCTCGCTGAACCCGCAGATGTCGATCGGGGACTGCGTGGCCGAGCCGCTGCGCGCGGAGGGACGTCGCAGCCCCGCCGAGCAGCGGTCCCACGTGCGCGAGCTGCTCGAGCGGGTGGAGCTGCCCGCCTCGTACGATGAGCGCTTCCCCCACGAGCTGTCCGGCGGGCAGCGCCAGCGCGTCAGCCTGGCCAGGTCGCTGGCGCTGCGCCCCGAGGTGCTGATCGCCGACGAGCCGACCTCGGCCCTCGACGTGTCGGTGCAGGCCCGGGTGCTCGAGCTGTTCGCGGAGCTGCAGGACGAGCTGCACTTCGCGTGCATCTTCATCAGCCACGACCTGGCGGTCGTCGACATGCTGGCCAACCGGGTGGCCGTGATGCAGCGCGGCCGCATCGTCGAGATCGGCTCGCGCGCCCAGGTGCTCGGCTCCCCGCAGCAGGAGTACACCAAGCAGCTCATCGCGGCCGTCCCGGTGCCCGACCCCGTCGAGCAGCGGCGCCGGCGGGCCGAGCGCGGCAACCTGTTGACGGACATCAGCTGAGGGCCCCGGGACCGTGCCCCGTGGCCCGACCGTGGTCCTGGGGGCGCGGCCCCGTCGGGCCGGGGATCACGGCTCGCGCAGGAGCTCCGAGAGCACCACTGCCTGGTTGTACTGCTCGTCCTTGGCCGAGTAGACCAACGTGACGACGTCATGGCCCGCGACGACCTCGCGCAGGTGCCCCAGAGCGTCGCTGCCGACGAGTTCGTCACGGTAGCGGCGCCGGAACTCCTCGTAGCGTTCCGGCACGTGCCCGAACCACTTGCGCAGCTCCGTCGACGGGCCCGCCTCCTTCTGCCACTCGGCGACGTGGGCCCGCTCCTTGGAGATGCCACGCGGCCAGACCCGGTCGACCAGCACCCGGTAGCCGTCCTCGGGAGCCGCCTCCTCGTAGACCCGCTTGGTGTGCACCGTTGCCATGGACCCGTCCTTCCCTCTCCTTCGAGACTAACCCGTCGGCGCGCCCCCGCCGTGGGGACGGCCCGCCGTCCAGCCGTCGGACACCCGGGAAGGGCCGCCGCCTCCGCCGTGTTGGCACGGTCATGAGGATCGACATCTGGTCGGACATCGCCTGCCCGTGGTGCTTCATCGGCAAGCGGCGGTTCGAGCGGGCCCTGGTCGGGTTCGCCCACCGCGACGACGTGCAGGTGAGCTGGCACAGCTACCAGCTCGACCCGGACCTGCCCGAGCACTACGACGGCGCCGAGCTCGACTACCTCGCCGGTCGCAAGGGCATGACACCCGAGCAGGTGCGCCGGATGTTCGACCACATAGGCGGGGTCGCCGCCGGTGAGGGACTGCGCTACGACTTCGGCTCGCTCGTCGTGGCCAACAGCCTGCGCGCCCACGAGCTGGTCCACCTGGCCGCCGCGCACGGTCTGGACGGACCCGTCAACGAGGCGCTACTGTCGGCCCACTTCGAGCACGGCGAGGACATCGGCTCGCTCGAGGTCCTGGTCCGCATCGGCACCGCGGCGGGGCTGGACGGCAGCGAGGTCGAGCAGGCTCTGGCAGACGGGCGTTACCGCGCAGCAGTGCAGTCGGACATCCGCCGCGCGGGAAGCCTCGGCATCCAGGGCGTCCCGTTCTTCGTGCTCGACGACAAGTACGGCGTGTCCGGCGCCCAGCCGACGGAGGTCTTCAGCGAGACGCTGGAGCAGGTGTGGCGCGAGGCGAACCCACTCGTCATGGTGAGCCCGGTTGCGGCCGAGGACGACCCGGCGTGCGGTCCCGACGGCTGCGTCATCCCGGGCCGATCGGCCGTTCCTGCGCGGGCGCCTCAACCGGCGGCGGCTCGGTCGGCCCGCCACTCCGACCGGAGTATCGAGTAGAGCCTGCCGTCGTGCCATGAGCCGTTGCGCCACTGCCCGCCGCGCACGACCCCCTCGGCCGTGAACCCGGCCTTGGCCAAGGCGCGCTGCTCGGCGCCGTTGGTGACGTCGGTGTGCGCCTGCACCCGGTTGGTCGCAGTGTGCCGGAAGAGCAGGTCCACCAGGTCACGCTGGGCCTGCGTGCCGACCCCGGCTCCGCGGGCGTCCGCCCGCAGCCAGATGCCGATCATCGGGCACCGGGACGCCTCGTTGGGACCCCAGCCCACCCAGGTCCAGCTCATCGTCCCGACCAGGCGGCCGTCGGCCACGACACCGAGGTGGCCGTCGCCGTCGAGTCGACACGGCGGCCCGAGGTGGGCGTCCCGGGGCCCGAAGTCGTCGAACTCCGAGTCGGCAGGCCAGTCCTGCGCGAGCTCGCCGGAGCGGAGCGGACGAAGCGCGACCGACGGGGTGAGCGGCATACCGGAAGACTACGAGGAGCAGGATGGAGACGTGCGCAGGAAGGAGGACGGATGCAGCTGAGCCGCCTCGTGCACCCGCGTGACTCACGCACCCCCGTCCTCGTCGCGCTCATGCTCGCGATGGCCCTCATCGCGATGGACACGACGATCGTGGCAACCGCGATCCCCCAGGTCGTCAGCGACCTGGGGGGGTTCGCCCTCGTCGGCTGGGTCTTCTCGATCTACCTGCTCGCCCAGACGGTGACGATCCCGATCTACGGGAAGTTCGCCGACATCTACGGGCGCAAGCCGATCCTCGTCATCGGCTCGGTGATCTTCCTGGTGGGCTCGGTCCTGTCGGCCTTCTCGTGGAACATGCTCGCCCTGATCCTCTTCCGCGCGCTGCAGGGGTTCGGTGCCGGTGCGATCGGCGCGACGGTCAACACCCTGGCCGGCGACCTCTACGACATTCGCGAGCGGGGACGCATCCAGGGCTACCTGTCCAGCGTCTGGGGCATCTCTGCCGTCGTGGCGCCGACGCTCGGCGGCATCTTCGCCCAGTACACGAGCTGGCGCTGGATCTTCCTGGTCAACATCCCCATCGGCGCCATCGCCCTGACTTTCATCGTGCGCCGGGTCCACGAGGACGTGGAGCACCACCGGCACCGGATCGACTGGGTGGGCGCGGTGCTGCTGTTCCTGGCCGCCGGGCTAGGCATGTTCGGCGTGCTGCAGGGGGGCACCAGCTGGCCCTGGTGGTCGGTGCCGAGCGTGGTGATCTTCGTGGCCGCCGGACTCTCCGGCGTCGCCGCCGTGCGCGTCGAGCGGCGGGCCGCGGAGCCGATCATGCCGATGTGGCTGTGGACGAAGCGGATCACCGCGGGATCCTACGTGGCCACGATCCTCGCGGGCCTGGCCGTCATCGGCCTGTCCACCTTCCTGCCGACCTGGGCGCAGGCGGTCGGTGGCCTGACCCCGGTGGCGGCCGGCTTCGTGCTCGGGACGATGAGCATGAGCTGGCCGATCGCCTCGGGCCTGTCCAGCCGGCTCTACCTGCGCATCGGCTTCCGGGACACCGCGATCGTCGGTGCCGGGTTCGCGATCGCGTCCGGGGTGGTCTTCGTCCAGGTCCGCCAGGACAGCACCATCTGGCTGGCCGTCCTCGGCAGCGTGCTCATGGGTGCCGGGATGGGCCTGATCACCACCCCGCTCATCGTCGGGCTGCAGTCGATGGTCACGTGGTCGCAGCGCGGGGTGATCACCGGCGGCGCGATGTTCTCGCGCTTCCTCGGGCAGAGCCTGGGAGCCGCGGTCTTCGGCGCGATAACCAACCTCGTCCTGCTGCGCCACCTCGAGACGACCCCGGCAGACCTGCGCGGGATCGTCCCGTCGAGCGTCGACGAGGTGAGCCGGGCCCTACTCGGACACCCGTCGCCGGCCGCGCAGGAGTTCATGCGTTCTGCCCTGCAGGCCTCGACCCATGCGGTGTTCCTCGGCCTGCTCGCGGCCGGGGTCGCCTCGCTGCTCGTGCTGCTCGTCGTGCCACGGCACTTCCCCACGGTCGAGGAGGCCCCGTCGGAGGCGTCCGCCGCCGGGGGGACGACCACACCGCAGGCCGCGACTCCCGACCGTGCGGTGCCGGTCGACCGGGAGGCCTCCGCGGCTGGGGAGGCCGGCGACGCCCGAGGGCACCGGCCCTCGGAAGCCGGCTGAGCGGCATACCTCCTCCGGCCGGTAACGTGCGGGCATGGCCGACCTCGAGCTGTTCGACGACCCTGACGTGACCCGGGTGCTGTGCGTGGTGGCCCACCCGGACGACATGGAGTACGGCGCGTCGGCGGCGGTCGCGCAGTGGACCTCCCACGGCATCGAGGTCGCCTACCTGCTGCTGACGTCGGGCGAGGCAGGGATCCGCGACCGTGACCCTGCGCAGGTTGGACCGCTGCGCGCCCGGGAGCAGCGGCGGGCCTGCGCCACGGTCGGGGTGGAGGACCTGACGATCCTCGACCTGCCCGACGGGGTGCTCGAGCCCGACCTGGCCACCCGCAGGCACGTGGCCCGCCGGATCCGACAGGTCCGGCCGCACGCCATCCTCTGCACCACCTGGGATCTCGAGGTGCCATGGGGCCTCAACCACGCCGACCACCGCGCGGCCGGGCTGGCGACCGCCGACGCGATCCGCGATGCCGACAACCCGTGGGTCTTCCGCGAGCTGCGCGAGCAGGAGGGCCTCGAGCCGTGGTCCACGCGGTGGTTGCTCGTGACCGGCGCGACCCCGACCCACGCGATCGAGCTCGGCGCCGACGCCGTCGAGAAGGCGGTCGCCTCGCTCGAGGCGCACGAGGTCTACCTCGCGGCCCTGCCGGACCACCCGGCGCCGCGCGAGCTGGTCACCGGAGTCGTCACGCAGGGCGGCGCGGCTGCGGGCGTCGAGCGGGCCCTGGGCGTGCGGGCGATCCGGATGGGCTGAGCCGGCGACCGCGCGGCGGGTACGACGGCACCGACGAGCTCCCGGCGCGCCCCGGCCGAGCCGTTGCCGCGACATACGCTGCCGGTATGACGTTCACCGGGCTCCCAAGGGCCGCCGTCGACTTCTACGCCGCCCTCGAGAAGGACAACAGCAGGCAGTTCTGGCTCGCCCACCGCGACACCTACGACCGGGCCGTCCACGACCCGATGACCGCCCTGCTGCACCTGCTCGAGGGCGAGTTCGGCCCGGGCAAGGCGTTCCGCCCTTACCGCAACCTGCGCTACTCCCGCGACAAGACCCCGTACAAGACCAACCAGGGGATCTTCGTTGGGGCCGCCGGGCCCTTCACCGGCTGGTACGCGGAGGTGTCGGCCGAAGGGTTCCGCCTCGGCGGCGGCTTCTACCACCCCGACGGAGCGGCCCTCGCGGCCTACCGCACCGCCGTGGCCGGGCCGTCCGGCGCCGCGCTGGCCGGGATGGTCGCCGACCTGACCGACTCCGGGTGGGAGCTGAACGACGAGGCGCTGCGCACCGCACCTCGCGGGGTCCCACGCGACCACCCCCGGATCGCCCTGTTGCGGCACCGGACGCTGACGGTGATGCGCTGGATCGCCGACCCCGCCGTCGTCGAGACGCCCCGGCTGGCCGAGCAGGTGCGGGAGCGGTGGCGCGAGGTGCGCCCCCTCGTCGAGTGGCTCGCTGCCGTGGTGGGTCGGGCAGGCCCGGGCGAACGAGCCGATCCGCGGTAGGCGTCCCGCCGGATCGGGGGCCGACCTGCGGAAGCACGAGCGGCGCATCGACGTTGCAGCGGCATGAAGAGGATCGGGTTCCTGTCGTTCGGCCACTGGACGCCCTCACCGCACTCCGCGACGTGCAGCGCCTCCGACGCGCTGCTCCAGTCGATCGAGCTGGCCGTCGCCGCCGAGGAGCTCGGCGCCGACGGGGCGTACTTCCGCGTGCACCACTTCGCGCGCCAGCTCGGGTCCCCGTTCCCCTTGCTCGCGGCGATCGGCGCTCGTACCAAGCGGATCGAGATCGGCACCGGCGTGATCGACATGCGCTACGAGAACCCCTTCTACATGGTCGAGGACGCGGGTGCCGCCGACCTCATCTCGGGCGGGCGGCTCCAGCTCGGGATCAGCCGGGGGTCGCCCGAGCAGGTCGTCGACGGCTACCGCTACTTCGGCCACGTCCCGAAGGAGGGTTCGGACGCGGCCACGATGGCGCGCCGGCACGCGGCAACCTTCCTCGAGCTGCTCGACGGTAAGGGCTTCGCCGAGCCGAACCCCCGCCCGATGTTCCCCAACCCCCCGGGCCTGCTTCGGCTCGAGCCACACTCGCCGGGTCTGCGGGACCGGATCTGGTGGGGCGCCGGGTCACGGGCCACCGCCGAGTGGACCGCCGGGCAGGGGCTGAACCTGATGAGCTCGACGCTGCTCACCGAGGACACCGGGGTGCCGTTCCACCAGCTGCAGGCCGAGCAGATCCAACGCTTCCGCGACGCGTGGGCGGCGGCCGGGCACGAGCGCGCGGCGCGGGTCTCGGTCAGCCGCAGCATCTTCCCGATCGTCAGCGACCTGGACCGGGCCTACTTCCTGCGCGAGACCGCGAGCCAGGACCAGGTCGGCCTCCTCGAGGGCGGGCTGGCCAGGTTCGGCAAGACGTATGCCGCCGAGCCCGAACAGCTCGTCCGTGACCTCGCCCGCGACGAGGCGGTCGCGGCGGCGGACACCCTGCTGCTGACCGTGCCGAACCAGCTCGGGGTCGACTACAACGCCCACGTGCTGGAGAGCATCCTGCGGCTGGTCGCGCCGGAGCTGGGGTGGCGCTGAGGCGGGAGGTGGGCTGCCGTCCAGACGGCGCGGAGCGCCGAGATGCTGTACCGGCGATATCCCTTGCGGACCTCGTCGCGGTTCCGTCCGCGCTCCGGGTCCTCGGCCGCGCACCAGGGGCGGTCTGCCGATTGGGCGTGCATCGCGGGTCGCAGCTCGCTGGCCGGTCGGCCCGAGCCGGCAACCGGGTGCGGTTCGTACGGTACGACCCGGAGTGGTGAAGACCACGAGACGGCACGTCAGAGTCATACTCGCGACCCGGCCGTCAAATGGATGACGCACTCCGGAGGACGTCCTGTGGCTGGGCGGACATGCGCGGGAGCGTGGGACGTCATCGGCGATCGCCGGTCTCACCGGACTTCTCGCGGACTGCTGGGTCGCGGCGAGATCCCCCTGGCGAGGGCGGCTTTGAACAGCGTCCAGGCGATCTGCTCGGCCTTCTGGGTCGCCGCGGCACCGACCGGCTTAGCCTCGTAGCGACCTTGGTTGCGAGCGCGTCGCAGACGGTCGAACTCTCGCGCCGCCCGGTCCGCGGGCGGTTTGTCGAAGACGACACGGAGGTAGCGGCCGAGCGCCTCGGGCTGGCCGGACCCGTTGGTCGTCCGGAACCCATACGCCGCCAGCAACGCCTCGCCGGTGTCGTGACAGGCGTCGTAGGCGATGCCGTACCTGACGACGACACTGGTGAGTAGCGGTAGTTGGTTCAGGCGCTCCTCAGCTTGGCGCAGGAACGAGGTCGCACGAGTCAGGTCGGTGTGCACGACATGGAGACGTCGCGCCTCGACCAGCGCGAGGACAGTGCCCTGCTGGGCACGCGTGAGCGGGATCAGCGCCACGGCAGCTCCCCGATCACGGCCACCGCCGGCCCGCTGCGCACGTTATCCAAGAACCCGGAGGCCTCAGCGAACTCCTCAGGAGTCAGGATGGTCGGGTTCACGGGACGGTGCACTGCGGTCTCGACCCGGGTGCCTGCCTCGTAGACCGCATCCACGTCGGGCTCACCGAGCACCATGACGTCGATGTCGCGCGGCGCGGGACCGGCATTCCCGAGCATCCGCGCGGCGAAGGAGCCGTAGAGGAACGCCGACTCGATCCCGTCGATACGGGCAAACTCCTCGGCCAGGATCATGACAGGCCCGGTCGCGACCCTCAGGATCGCGCGCAAGGGGTCGACCAGCGGGCTCTGGTCGTTGGCGCGGATCAGCCTGGTACGGCCCACCTGCCGCTCGCTCAGGATGCCGGCGTCCAACAGGCGCGCGACCTCGCGGTGCGCGGTCGGATAGGACAGATCGGCTCGCTTGGCCAGATCGGTGATACTGAGCTCGTCGTCGATGAGCAACAATGTGGAGAGCAGACGCGCCTGACCGTCCGATCGGAAGACCGGAGCGAGGAGCGGCGCCTCACTTCTCATGAAACTGAGGTTATCCTCCACTATATGAATAGCCAAGGCGAGTACGTCCCGGTTCTGGCGGGCCGGACGTTGATTTCGGGAGGCGGGAGCTGCTCCATCTCCTCCCGTCCGACGCCTGCCCGACACGAGACACGTCCGCCAGTGGTCGTTGACCCCGATGCTGTGCTCGCCGGCCGCGTCGGTTGCCTGACGGGACGCGGAACTCGTCGAGCGACAACCGGGTGACGCTGAACGTCAATGGCGTTACACGTTGAACCGGAACTCGACCACGTCGCCATCGGCCATGACGTACTCCTTGCCCTCCATCCGCACCTTGCCCGCCGCCTTCGCCGCGGCCATCGACCCTGCTGCCACGAGGTCGTCGTAGGAGACGACCTCGGCCTTGATGAAGCCACGCTGGAAGTCGGTGTGGATGACCCCGGCCGCCTGCGGTGCGGTCCACCCCTGCTTGATCGTCCAGGCCCGCGCCTCTTTCGGCCCCGCGGTCAGGTAGGTCTGCAGCCCGAGGGTGTGGAAGCCCTTGCGTGCCAGCTGGTCCAACCCGGACTCCTCCGCGCCGAAACCCTGCAGCATCTCGAGGGCCTCGTCCGGTTCCATGTCCATGAGGTCCATCTCGAGCTTGGCGTCGAGGAAGACCGCGTCGGCCGGCGAGACGGACTCGCCGAGCTCCTTCTTGAGCGCCTCGTCGGTCAGCTGGTCCTCGTCGAGGTTGAACACGTAGATGAACGGCTTCGTGGTGAGCAGACCCAGCCCCGCCGCGAGCTCCATGTCGACTCCGGCGCCCGGCCCAGCGGCATACAGCGTGGTGCCCTGCTCGAGCACCCGCTGCGCGGCGAGCGCCGTGTCGAAGAGCTCAGCGGACTTCTTCTCGCCCTTCTTGGTTCTGACCTCCTTCTCGAGGCGCGGCACGGCCTTCTCGAGTGTCTGCAGGTCGGCCAGGCACAGCTCCGTCTCGATGACCGCGATGTCGTTGCGGGGGTCGACCTTGCCGTCGACGTGCACGACGTCGTCGTCCTGGAACGCCCGCACCACCTGGCAGATCGCGTCGGACTCGCGGATGTTGGCCAGGAACTTGTTGCCCAGCCCCTCCCCCTCGCTCGCGCCGCGGACCAGACCGGCGATGTCGACGAAGCTCACCGTCGCGGGCACGATCCGCTCGCTCTTGAAGAGCTCGGCGAGCCGGCCCAGCCGATCGTCGGGAAGTGGCACGATGCCGATGTTCGGCTCGATCGTCGTGAAGGGGTAGTTCGCGGCGAGGACCTGGTTCTTGGTCAGCGCGTTGAAGAGCGTGGACTTGCCGACGTTGGGCAGTCCGACGATTCCGATGGTGAGTGCCACAAGACCGAGAGTGTAGTTGGCGCGTGGCGGGCTCCCGACCAGCGTGTATGCCGCTCAGTGCCGCACCGCGGTCCCGGCCGCCGAGCGGCCGGCCGGGTCCGTGGGTCGGGTCCTGACAGTCTCATCAGCCTGGTGCGTCCGGAGGCCGGTGCGTCCGGAGGCCGGTGCGTCCGGAGGCCCGCCGATCCGGCGCAGAACTCCAACCAGGTCGCAGGTCATGTCGCCGGGCGGTTCCGGTCGCAGGTCATGTCGCAACTCGGCCCCAAGTCGCCGGTCATGTCGCAACTCGGCCCCAAGTCGCCGGTCATGTCGCAACTCGGCCCCAAGTCGCCGGTCATGTCGCAACGCGGCCCCAAGTCGCCGGTCATGTCGCAACGCGACGCAGGCCGCGTGCTCGACCCTGTCCCTGCCTGCGACATGACCGGCGACTTGGCCACAGACGACTGGCGACCTGACCACACACGACCGGCGACCTGACCACACATGGCAGGCGACCTGACCACGCTGGTGGTCGGTCAGGTTCCCGGAGCCGGTGGGACCGGACGCACGCTGCACAGCTGGCGCGACTGTGCGACGAGGTTGCCCGCCGAGTCCCAGATCGTCGCGTCCTCCTCCATGAGGTCGCCGGTCATGGTGTCGCTCGACAGGACCACGCGTAGCCAGCCGGCGGCAGGGCGACGACGGACGTGCCCGGTGAACTCGAGGGTCGGCGCCCAGCCGTAGATGCCGAGGTCGAAGGCCACGGGTGGGAAGGCGTCGAGCGCCCACATGAGCATGGTCGTGTCCGGCTCACGTCCGTCCTTGAGGCGGAGCCAGCCGCGCATGAGTCCGCGCATCGACGGCTTGCCGACCGCCCAGCCCGCCGTGTCGGGGTCGAGGCGCAGGTCGAGCCGGTCGAGGAAGGGGCTCGCGCTCAGGAAGTCCGGCGAGGCGGCGCCGGAGGGGATGCACCGGTCCGGCGGCGGCAGGTCGGGCGGCTCGGCCTGTCGGCCCGTTCTCACGGTGTGGTGGTTGCCCAACGAGGCGAGGGCTCGCATCCGCTCGACCGAAGCGCCGTCGGGACCGAGCTGGCACACGCTGATCTGGCCGGTCGACAGGCGTCGTCCGCACCGCAGCGTCTCCGTCTCGACGGTGCACGGCCCGGCAAGGGCGGCCGTCATGAAGTAGGCCGAGAGCACGACCGGGTCGAGGTGGCGCTGCGTCTCGGCCGGGTCCTCGGCCAGATGCCGGCCGAGGGCGGTGAGCCCGAGTGCCATGGCGACGCCGCCGTTGATCGCCTTGCCGATCCGCCAACCGTCGTGGAAGGCACCGCTCCACCGGCCGTGGGAGTCGGGGCGTAGCTGCATGGCCGTGTCGAACTCGTGCACGGGCTCATCTCTAGCAGACGGGGCTCCCGCCAGCACTGTCGGTGCCGGGTGACAGGGTGACGGGCATGGACACAACCATGCTCATGATCGGTCTGCTGGTCGGCGTCATCCTCGGTGCGGTGCTGGCCTGGTCGTGGGGGCGCACCGGTCTGCTGGCGCGAGCCGCGAGCGCGGAGTCGGAGCGTGACGTGCTCCGCAGCCACGTCGCGCAGCTCGAGACCGCGCGGGCAGACGACGAGGCAACGCGGCTCCTGCTCGCCCCGCTGCGCGACACGGTCGTCCGCGTGGAGCGGCAGGTGGGAGTGCTGGAACGGGACCGCGCGCACCAGTTCGGCGAGCTGAGTGAGCGGCTGCTGGCCGTCGGGGCCTCCACCGAGTCGCTCCGGTCCCAGACCGCCTCCTTGGCGAGTGCACTCAATGCCTCGTCGGTTCGGGGCGCTTGGGGAGAGCTGCAGCTGCGCCGCGTCCTCGAGCTGTCCGGGCTGCTGCCGCGCTGCGACTTCGCCGAGCAGGTGTCAGCCGTGAGCCGGCACGGCGCTTCGATCCGGCCGGATGCCGTGGTCAACCTGCCCGGCGGACGTCACGTCGTCATCGACAGCAAGGCGCCGATGACCCAGTTCCTGCGGGCCCAGGGCGACGGGGTCGCCGACACGGAGCGCACGGAGTTGCTCGCGGCCCATGCCACAGCGTTGCGGCGACACGTCGAGTCGCTGGCTGCCAAGTCGTACTGGACCGCCTTCGAGCGGTCACCCGAGGTCGTCGTGTGCTTCGTGCCCGGTGAGGCGGTGCTGGGTGCCGCACTGGCCCGCGACCCCGGCCTGTACGAGCACGCACTGACCCGCAACGTGGTCCTCGCCTCGCCCGGCACGCTCTTCGCCGTGCTCCGCACGATCGGGGCGATCTGGCAGCAGCAGGCCCTGGAACAGCACGCCCGAGAGCTCCTGCGCTTGGGGCAGGAGCTGCACGCGCGGCTCACGACGCTCGGCAAGCATGTCTCGGGAATGGGGCAGAGCCTCGCGAAGTCGGTCGAGCAGTACAACCGCTTCGTCGGCACCCTCGAGTCGAGGGTCATGGTCACCGCCCGACGGATGCGTGAGCTCGAGCTGAACTCGGAACAGGAGCCATGCCTCGAGCCGGTCACGAACGGGCCGCGCACGCTCAGCGTCCCCGAGCTGGTCGAGGCGACGGACTCCACGGCAACGACCAGCGATAACCGTGACGCGGCGTTCCTCGCCGAGCAGGTGAGCCGCGCCGACGACCCGGAGCGGGTCACGAGGACTGCTTGACCTGCCGACCTGCCGAGCACCTGCCACCATGGTCGGGTGGCCGACCTCGTGACGCCCCAGCCCGACGCCCACCCCTCTGCAGGTGAGCGCCCGATGCCCTCCGCCGGCCAGCGCGCGGAGCAGTACATCGCCCTGCTCGCCCCGGTCGTGCGCGGTGTGGTCCTCTTCCAGATCATCCTGGGCGCGGTGGGTGGTGCCCAGGTCTCGCCGCACCCCGACGGGTACCTGGTGCTCACGGTGGCGGCCGTCGCGGTCTCGTCCCTGGTCATCGTCCAGTGCGTCGCGCTGCGGTCGGTGCGCCGCGGAGCCTGGCATCTCCCGGACCTCGCCCTGGCTTGGGTGGGCTTCCCCGCGATGGCCCTGTTGATGCCCGGCCACATCGTCGGTGACTGGGGCACCTGGGCGACCGGTTATGCCATCAACGTCGCCGCGCTGGCGGCCTCGTGGCTGCGACCATCCGTGGCCGTGGGCAGCTCGGTGGCGCTCGGCGCCTGGTGCTTCGCCTGGACCGCCATGGCCGGCGTGAGCTCCCTGCCGAGCCTGCTCACCGACGCGTTGACCATCCCCGGCTACGCGATCGTGGTGGCGCTGCTGGTCCGCTACGTCCGTGACCTCGCCGCAGACGCCGACCAGGCCCGCGAGGACGCCGTGGCAGCGACGCGTGCGCTCGAGCTGCAGCGCTACCAGCTGACCGTCCACGACGCGACCAGCGTGCTGCGGCTGCTGTCCGACGAGGCCACCCCGGCAGCCGTGCTTCCCGGCCTGCGACGCCAGGCGGACCTCGAGGCCCGACGCCTGCGCCACTACCTCGGGCGGCAGGCGCCCCGCCCGGGGGACACGCAGCGCACCGTCGGCACGATGGTGGCCGCCGCCCTGCAGGGCTTCGAGGACCTGCCGCTGGAACTCGCGATCGACCTGGGCGCACCGACTCCGCTCCCCGACGACGTCTGGGCGGGCACCCGCGGAGCCGTGACGACCGTGCTGCACAACGTCCGCCTGCACGCGCACGCCCACCAGGTGGTCGTGCACGCCGACACGGACGGACGCACCTGGGAGGTCAGCATCTCCGACGACGGCGTCGGGTTCGACCAGGACCGGCGCCCGCTCGGCTTCGGGCTGGACACCCAGGTGCGGCAGGTCCTGGGCGACCTCGACATCCTGACCCGGATCGAGTCTGCGCCGGGGCGAGGGACGACGGTCACCATCGTGGGCCCGGTGGCGGCGGAGCAGGCGCACCGGTCCGAGCCACCACGTGGCAGGACGAGCGGTCGTGGCTGAGCCGAACGCCTCGCGCACGGAGACCGGCCCGCCGCGGGTCGTGGTGATCGATGACAGCACCGTGATCCGGGGCGGCTTCGCCACCGTCCACCCAGGTCTGGACGTGATCGCCACGTACGCGACGGTCGAGGAGTTCGAGGCGCACCCGACCAGCTGCGACGTGGTCGTCCTCGACCTTCTGTTGCGGCACCCTCGGCAACAGGCGACGCCGGCGGTGAAGCAGGGCCGGGCCGCCATCAGCGCGGTGCGTGGCCTCGGCTACCCGGTCTGCATCTACACCGACGAACGCCGCCCCCTGGTCCTCGCGCTGTGCCTGCGAGCAGGCGCCGACGGCGTCGTGCACAAGTCCGACCCGCCGGATGTCGCGGTCCAGGCGGTGCGCGACATCCGGCAGGGACAGGTCGTGGTCACCCAGTCGCTGGTCGGCCTGACCGAGCTGCTCGACCGACGCGAGACCACGCTCGACCTCAGCCCGCGCCAGCGCCAGGTCATCTCAGCCCGCGCTCGCGGGCGGCACTGGAAGGACATCGCCGCGATGCTCCACATCACCGAGGGAGTGGCCCGCGAGCACTACCAGGCGGCCTGCGTGAAGCTGCGCCACTACCTGCGGGACACGAGCCCGGGCGACATCGAGCGAGCCTTCGGGATCGGGCCGGGAGACCTGCTGGACGGCGACTGACCCCCCGATTCTGGGGGTTTTGCGAGCTACGTGGACTTGGCATGGTGGTGTCAGCAGCCCACGCGAGGTGGGCCACGAGAGAGGACCACGCGATGCAGCAGCTTGCACTCGTCCCGCGTGGCGCGCTCGTG
>NZ_JBDIAQ010000014.1:0-44586 GCF_039812505.1 Intrasporangium sp.
GCCGGCCCAGGACGACGCGATCGACCTCGGCGCGACCGTCGGGCCCGTGCTGGTCCGGCGCTACGCCGGGCTCGGCGTGGCCGCCCTGGTCGGGCTGCTCGTCGGCTGGCTCCTCGGGCGACGCGGCCGGCGCGGCTGAGCCCCCGGCCGGCCCCGGAAGCACGAGAACGGCCCCCTGACCGTACGGTCAGGGGGCCACTGGTGGGACCGTGCGGTCCCACTCGCCGCTCACGACGTCCGCCCCTCCCCGGCAGCCTCGAGCGACGAGGTCCTGGTCGCGCGCCCGGTCGTGCCGACCGGGCGCGCGGGTCTCCCGGCAACCGCAGGAGCGGCCCGCGCAGGAGGCGTCGAGGGCTCAGCCCTTACGCGTGAGCCGGAGCGTCCACTTCTCGGGACCCTCCTCGAGGTAGGCGATGTCGATCTCGCCGAACATGCTCTGCAGCTGGGCCAGCAGCGGCAACGGGTTGTGCGGCGCGATCAGGTCCAGGGCTCCGCCGACCGGGATCGCGTTGAACGCGCCGAAGACCGTCGCGTGGCGGATCGCGTGCGGGATGGCGCGGGCGTCGAGGCTGGGCACGTCGGCATCCTCCTCGCCGCACCCACAGGAGTGGCCGTGCTTGACTTCGGTCAGGGGGATCTGGTCGTGCGTGGACACTCAGGTGCTCCTCTGGTCTGGTGGAGGGACGACATCCTTTGTCATCCCGGCGATCATTTTATACGGTTGCTCTTGTGCAAAATACCGAGGGCTGGGGCCCGGCGCCAACTCGGGACGGCACGGCCGACCTGGTCGCCGGCCTGTCCGCGCAGCGCCGCCGCGTCTTCGAGGCACTCGGTGACCAGCCCCGTCCGATCGGCTCGATCGCCGGCAGCCTCGGGCTGCACGTGAACACCGCCCGGGAGCACCTCGACGGCCTCGTCGCCGCCGGCCTCGCCGTGCGCACCCGACTCGCGCCGAAGGGCCGGGGCCGCCCCGGCTGGGGCTACGCGGCCCGCCCCGCCGTCACCTCGGCCGCAGGCGAGTACGCCACGCTGGCAAGGGTGCTCGCCGACCACGTCGCGGCACAGGGCGGCGACGTGCGCGGCGACATGCGCCGGCTCGGCCGCGGGTGGGGCCGGGCGCTCGTCGAGGACCTGCCGGCCGCGACGGCACCGGGCGGGGCCGACCGCCAGGTGGTCGAGCTGCTCGCCCGGCTCGGCTTCGCCCCCGACGGCGCGCCCGAGGGCTGCCTGCACCTGCGCGAGTGCCCGATGCTCGCGGTCGCGCGGGAGCGCCCCGACGTCGTCTGCAGCGTGCACCACGGCATGGTCGAGGGCGCCCTCGAGGCGGCCGGCGGCGACCCCGACGGGGTGCGGCTCGAGGCCTTCGCCGAGATCGGCGCCTGCCGGCTGCACCTGCACTGACCCGGCCCGGCAGACTGGCCCCGTGGGACACCGCTCCGTCGCCGAACACCGCGCCGCCCTGCTCCGCGTGGTCGGGCCGGGGCGGGCCGAGCGGCTCCCCCTCGACCGGCACGCGGTCGGCCGGCGGCTCGCCGCCGACCTGCTCGCCGCCGACGACCTGCCGCGCTTCGACAGCAGCGCGATGGACGGGTATGCCGCCCACCCCGGCCACGACGGCCGGCGCCGCTTCGAGGTGGTCGGGGACGTGCCGGCGGGAGCCGCGGCCGACTTCGAGGTGCGCCCGGGACAGGCGGCCCGGGTCATGACCGGCGCCCGCGTCCCGGGCGGGGCGCTCGCCGTCGTGCCGGTCGAGCGGACCGACGCGTCACCGACCGGCCCCCCGCCGAGGACGGTGACGGTGACCGGGGACCTCGTCGCTGGGCAGCACATCCGGCGTCGCGGCGAGGACGTCACCGCCGGCGAGACCCTCGCCGCGGCCGGAACGCCGGTCGACGCGGCCCTGCTCGCCCTGGCCCGGTCGGCCGGCTGTACCGTCCTGACCGCCCACGCTCCGACCCGGGTCGCGGTCATCGCCACCGGGGCCGAGCTGGTCGGGCCCGACCACGACCCCGGGGCCGGGGAGATCCACGAGTCGAACTCCGACATGATCGCCGCCCTCGCCCTCGAGGCGGGGTGCGTGGTCGGCCACGTCGAGACCTGCTCCGACGACCCGGGCGAGCTGGGCGCGCTGCTGACCGCGCTCGACGCCGACCCGGACGTCGACCTGGTGATCACCACCGGCGGGGTCAGCCAGGGCGCCTATGAGGTCGTCCGGCAGGTCGGCACCCGGCTCGGCGGGTTCGAGTTCGTCCACGTGGCCATGCAGCCTGGTGGCCCGCAGGGGACCGGCCGGCTGGCCCGCACGCCCGTCGTGTGCCTGCCGGGCACGCCGGTCGGGGCCTACGTCTCCTTCCGGATGCTGCTGCGCCCGGCCCTCGACCGGCGGCACGGCAACCCGCCCCCGGAGGCGGGCTGCGCAGCCTACGTGGGGGCCGGCCGACGGGTCCGGCCCGGCCGGGTGCAGTTCGTCTCGGCGGTGCTGGCACCCGACGGCACGGTGGCGGCGGCACCCGGGCACCATCTGCGGGCGCTGTCCCACGCCAACGCGCTCATCGAGGTGCCCGAGCAGGTCGACCGGCTCGGTGCCGGCGCCGAGGTCGTCGTGCACCGGCTGTGACGGGACGCTCGCGAAGAACCCCGTAACGACCTCTTGCGCGCTGCCGTGCGGACTGTCACACTGCAAGTGCAAAAACGATTCAGCAGTTCGGCTCCGAGGGAGGTGCGCAGGTGAAGCCGCCCCGGATCCGCGACGTCGCAGCCCTCGCCGGCGTGGCTCCGTCGACGGTCAGCGTCGTGCTGAACGACGTCGCCGCGTCGCGGATCTCCGACGACACCCGGCGTCGGGTCCACGAGGCCGCCGAGGCGCTCGGCTACACCCCGAACGCGGCCGCCCGCAGCCTGCGCAAGGGCCCGGAGCGGGCGCTGCTGCTCGTGGCCTGTGACGGCCTCGGCCACCTGCCCTACGGCCTGGGTCTGGTCCAGGGGCTGCAGGACGCGTGCTGGGAGCGCGGCGTGCAGCTGCTCACCGTGGCCGTCGGGACGGATCCCGCCCGGGAGGCCGAGGCGCTGCGGTTCGCCGCCGGAGCACAGGTGGTCGGCACGGTGCTGGCCTCGGTCTACCACCAGCGTCGAGCGGTGCCGCGGGAGCGCAACCTGCTGTGCCTGAACATCGAGCCGGACGACGGCGGTGCCCGGACCGCGGCGGTCGTCCCTGACGAGGCGGCCTCGGGTCGGCTTGTCGCGGACGAGCTCGTGGCGCTGGGGCACCGCCGGGTCGCCCTGCTCGGCCTGACCGAGTCGCTGGAGATCTCCAGACGCCGGGAGGCCTTCGTGGACGCGCTGGTCCGGGGCGGTCTCGCGCCGGGCGACATCGTGCTCGACGAGTCGCCGAACCACGACGGCACCGCCTCCGGCGGCTGGGTCGCGGCGACCCGGGTGCTCGAGCTGCCCGAGCGACCCAGCGCGATCGCCTGCTTCAACGACCGGATGGCGATGGGCGCCTACCGGGCGGCCGCGGACAAGGGGCTGCGGATCCCCGACGACGTGAGCATCATCGGCCACGACGACCTGGAACCGGTCGCCGAGTCCCTGGAGCCTCCGCTGACGACGGTCGCGCCGCCGTACGCAGAGCTGGGGGAGCTCGCCGCCGGGCTCATGCTCGAGTCCGGCGGGTCACCCTCGCCGGGGATCCGCAGCATCCCGGGTGAGCTCGTGCGGCGCCGGTCTGCGGCTGCGCCCGGACACCCGGCGCGACCGCCGGTCCGCACGCCCCGACGGCACACCTGAACCGACACCCGAGCCCGGCGCCGCCCGGCGCCGGCTCTCACCTCCCGGCGGAGCCGCGCGAGACCCGCGCGGTGCCGCACCACGTCACGCCCGACCGGGGCGGACCAGCAAGCCCGCAGGCACTCTTCGAGTAGTAGGGAACCCCATGGAAACATCCACGCCTTCCGCGACGTCCGCGACGATCCACCTGCGCTCGGGCGGCGTCTCGCTGCTGCTGATCGTCCGCGACGGGGCCCTGCCGGTCGCCGTCCACTGGGGCGCCGACATCGGGCCGCAGCCGGCGGACCTGGCCCGTGACCTGACCGCCGCGGCCGTGCCGGTCGTCGGCCCCAACGCGGTGGACGTGCCCGTGGCCGTCGCGCTGGTACCCGAGCACCACACCGGGTTCGTCGGACGCCCGGGCCTGGCCGGCTCCAGAGACGGACGGGCGTGGTCACCCCGGTTCGTCGTCACGGACGTGACGTGCGACGACCGGGTCGTGACCGGCTTCGCCGAGGCCGGGCCTGCCACGGTGCGGTTCGAGTGCCGCGACGACGAGGCGCGGCTCTCGCTGGAGCTGGTCGTCGCGCTGCTGCCCAGCGGCCTGGTCCGCCTGCGTGGCACCGTCACCAACCACGGCGGCCCCTACCAGCTGGACCGGCTCGACCTCGCCCTGCCCGTCCCGGCCGAGGCCGGCGAGCTGCTCGACTTCGCCGGACGGTGGGGCCGGGAACGGGCACCGCAGCGCACCGCGTTCACCGTCGGGACCCACCTGCGCGAGAACCGCAAGGGCCGCACCGGTGCGGACAGCGCCTACCTGCTGCACGCCGGCACCCCCGGGTTCGGCTTCGCCGACGGGGAGGTCTTCGCGCTGCACACTGCCTGGAGCGGCAACCACACCCACTACGCCGAGCAGCTCTTCACCGGCGAGCGGGTCCTGGGCGGCGGTGAGCTGCTGCTGCCCGGTGAGGTCGTCCTCGCCGACGGCGAGTCGTACACCACCCCATGGGTGTACGGCTCCTACGGGCGCGGGCTCGACGAGGTGGCCCGCCGGTTCCACCGGCACCTGCGCACCCGCGACCGGAAGGTCGGGACCGACCGGCCGGTCACCCTCAACGTGTGGGAGGCGGTCTACTTCGACCACGACCTGCCCCGGCTGCTCGACCTCGCGGACCGGGCCGCCGCCGTCGGGGTGGAGCGGTTCGTGCTGGACGACGGCTGGTTCGGCGCGCGTCGCGACGACCGACGCGGCCTGGGCGACTGGGTCGTGTCGCAGCAGGTGTGGCCCGACGGGCTGCACCCCCTGGTCGACCACGTCCGGGGTCTCGGGATGCAGTTCGGCCTGTGGTTCGAGCCCGAGATGGTCAACCCCGACTCCGACACCGCCCGCGCCCACCCCGAGTGGGTCATGTCCGCCCGTCGGGAATGGCCGGTCGAGTCGCGCTTCCAGCAGGTTCTGAACCTCGGCATCCCGGAGGCGTACGCCCACGTGCGCGACCAGATGTGCGCCATCCTCGACGAGTACGACATCGGCTACCTCAAGTGGGACCACAACCGCGACCTGATCGAGGCCGGCACCCGGGCCGACGGCGGCCGGCCGGGCGTCCACGCCCAGACCCTGGCGTTCTACCGGCTGCTGGACGAGCTGCGCGCGGCCCACCCATGGCTGGAGATCGAGTCCTGCTCGTCCGGTGGGGCGCGCGTCGACCTCGGCGTCCTCGAGCGCACCGACCGGGTGTGGGTGTCCGACTGCATCGACCCGCTGGAGCGCCAGCACATGATGCGCTGGAGCACCCAGCTGGTCCCACCGGAGTACCTGGGCTCGCACATCGCCTCCGGCCGCTCGCACACCACCGGCCGGGTGCACGACCTGTCCTTCCGGGCCGGCACGGCCGTCTTCGGGCACCTGGGCATCGAGTGGGACCTGGCCCGGGCCACCGATGACGAGGTGCGCCAGCTGCGGGACTGGATCTCCTTCTATGCCGCCCACCGCCGGCTGCTGATGGGTGGGGACCTCGTGCGGATGGACGGCTACGACCCCCACCTGCTGGTCCACGGGGTCGTCGCGCCGGACCGGTCCGAGGCCGTCATCGCCATGGCCACCGTCGGCAGCCTCGCGGCGGTCCCCGGGCCCCGGCTGCGCTTCCGCGGCCTGGACCCGCAGACCCGCTACCGGCTGCGCCCGCTCGTCGTCGGCGCGGCGCCCTCCGGGCTGCAGCCACCTCGCTGGTGGGGGGCAGGGGCACCTGCCCCGCACGCCACCGAGTCCGGCGGCTACCAGCCGCCCACCCTGGACCCGGCCGGCCTGGCCGGAGTTGGCATCACCGGCGCGGCCCTGGCCGGCGTCGGCGTCGCCCCACCTGTCGTGCACCCCGACCAGGTGGTGCTGTTCCACGCCACGACGCAGGGCCCGGTCCCGGGCCTCGTCGACCCCTCCTCCGCCGACCCGTCGGCGACCCTGCCTGAGCCCAAGGAGGACTCATGAGTACGTCGGTGCCAACGAAGCCACCGGTGTCGGCCCCCCGCCGCGCGCGGGACGACACCAGGCTCGCCCTGCTGTTCATCGCCCCTGCCCTCGTCGGGTTCCTCGTCTTCCTGCTGTGGCCGACGGTGCGGGGCATCTACCTCTCCTTCACCCGGTTCAACCTGCTCACCCCGCCGGAGTGGGTCGGGCTCGACAACTACGTGCGGATGTTGCACGACCCGGTGTTCTGGAACTCCATCGAGGTCACCCTCTACTACGTCGTGCTCAACATCGGCATCCAGACCGTCCTGGCCCTGGTGATCGCCGTCATGATGCAGCGCCTGACCCGCAAGACGTGGCTGCGCAGCATCGTGCTGACCCCGTACCTCGTCTCCAACGTCGTCGTCGCGATGGTCTTCCTGTGGATCCTCGACTACCAGCTGGGGATCACCAACAACATCATCGCCGCCGTCGGGCTGGACCGGATCCCGTTCTTCACCTCCAGCGAGTGGGTCATCCCCACGATCGCGCTCGTCAACGTCTGGCGGCACGTCGGGTACACCGCACTGCTGATCTTCGCCGGGCTGCAGACCATCCCCGAGACGGTCTACGAGGCGGGCCGGATGGACGGCGCCAGCGAGGCGACGATGTTCCGCCGGATCACCATCCCGCTGCTCCGGCCGATCCTGTCCCTGGTGCTGATCATCACCATCATCGGCTCGTTCCAGGTCTTCGACACCGTCGCCATCGCCACCCAGGGCGGCCCCGTCAACGCCTCCCGCGTCCTGCAGTACTACATCTACGACGTCGCCTTCAACCGGTTCCAGTTCGGCTACGCCTTCGCGATGTCCGTCGGCCTGCTCGTCGTCCTCGTCGTGATCACCTTCGTCCAGTACCGCCTCAGCCGGGCCGAGTCCAGCGACCTGGACTGACAGGAGAACCCCCATGACCGACACCACCCTCACCCCCACCGACCGGGTCGCCACGATCGCTGCGGCCCCTCCCGAGAAGCCCGGCTTCAACTGGGGCCGGGCCCTGGCCTGGACCTTCATGGTCCTGATGATCATCGTCACCCTCTTCCCCTTCTACTGGATGCTGCGCACGGCCCTGTCCTCCAACAGCGCGCTGTACGCCGGGTCGAACAGCCTGCTGCCGGTCAAGCCGTCCCTCGGTGGCTTCGAGCGGGTCTTCGGGCTGCAGACCGGCCAGGCCGCCGTCGATGCCGGCGGCGCCGGGCAGTCCATCAGCTTCTGGCGCTACCTGCTCAACTCCACCGTCGTGGCCACCCTCATCACGGTCGGCCAGGTCTTCTTCTCCGCGATGGCCGCCTACGCCTTCGCCAGGCTGCGCTGGCGCCACCGCGAGAAGGTCTTCGGCGTCTTCCTCATCGGCCTGATGATCCCGGCGATCTTCACCCTGCTGCCCAACTTCGTCCTGATCAAGCAGCTCGGGCTCGTCGACACGCTGCTGGGCATCGCCCTGCCGAGCATGCTGATGACGCCGTTCGCGGTCTTCTTCCTGCGGCAGTTCTTCCTCGGCATCTCCCGTGAGGTGGAGGAGGCCGCCCTCGTCGACGGCGCCTCGAAGGTCCGCGTCTTCTTCCAGCTCGTCATCCCCATGTCGACGGCGCCCATCGCGACGCTGTCGATCCTGACCTACATCGCCGCCTGGAACGACTACTTCTGGCCCCTGATGGTCAGCTACACCGACGCCTCCCGCGTGCTGACCGTGGGGCTGGGCGTGTTCAAGTCGCAGACCCCGCAGACCGGCCCGGACTGGGCGGGCCTGATGGCCGCCACCCTCGTGGCGGCGTTGCCGATGCTGCTGCTGTTCGGCGCCTTCGCCAAGCGGATCGTCAACTCCATCGGCTTCAGCGGCATCAAGTGAGAGGCAGCCTCATGAACACCATCAGGACCACCCCCGGGACCCCCCGGGCCCGGCGTCGCCGTCGCATCGCGCTCGCCGCCGCCGGCGCCGTGCTCGCGGCCACCGCCCTCGCCGCCTGCGGCCACGGCGACAGCGCCGGGGGCGGCGACGGCGTCATCACCTACTGGCTCTGGGACGCCTCCCAGCAGCCCGGCTACCAGAAGTGCGCCGACGCCTTCCACGCGCAGAACCCGCAGCTCACCGTCAAGATCACCCAGTACGGCTGGGCCGACTACTGGTCCAAGCTGACCGCCGGCTTCATCGCCGGCACCGCCCCCGACGTCTTCACCAACCACGTCTCCAAGTACCCGCAGTTCGTCGACCTGAAGGTGCTGCGGCCCCTCGACGAGCTCGGGCCCACCAAGGACATCGACAACGACGACTACCAGCCGGGCCTGGCCCAGCTCTGGATCGGCCAGGACGGCCACCGCTACGGCACACCCAAGGACTGGGACACCGTGGCGATCTTCTACAACCCCGCGGTGCTCAAGGCCGCGGGCGTCAACCCTGCCACGCTGGACACGCTCACCTGGAACCCCACCGACGGCGGCACCTTCGAGAAGCTCGTCGCGCACCTGAGCGTCGACACCAAGGGTCGCCGCGGCGACGAGGCCGGGTTCGACAAGGAGCACGTGAAGACCTACGGTCTCGCCTCCGACGGCTCCGGCGGCGGCGGCTGGGGACAGACCCAGTGGTCCGCCTTCACGGGCAGCAACAACTGGCGGGCCACCGACAAGAACCCGTGGGGCACCCACTTCAACCTCGACGAGAAGAACTTCCAGGACGCGATCGGCTGGTACTTCGGCCTCGTGCGCAAGGGCTTCATGCCGACGTACGCGGCCACCGGGAGCGGGGCCAACGGCGTCGACAAGCAGCTCGGTTCCGGTTCGGCCGCGATGGGCATCGCCGGCGACTGGATGATCTCCACCTACGCCGCGATGACCGACGCAGACGGCAAGAACCTGGGCATCAGGATCGCGCCCACCCCGATCGGCCCCTCGGGGCACCGAGCGTCGATGTTCAACGGGCTCGCCGACTCCATCACGACCCTGTCCCGACAGCCGGAGAACGCCGCCAGGTGGGTCGCCTTCCTCGCCGGCGCCCAATGCCAGGACATCATCGGGGACTCGGGTGTCGTCTTCCCTGCCCGGCCCGAAGGCACCGCCCGGGCCATCGCCTACAACAAGAAGGTCCGGCACCTGGACGTCACGCCCTTCACCAACCACGTCAAGGACCACACGACGTTCCTGTTCCCGGTCACCTCGAACGGCGCCGACATCACCGCGCTGATGCAGCCGGCCATGGACGCCGTCTACATCGGCAGCGCGCCCGTGTCGTCGCTCACCGAGCTGAACAACCAGCTCAACCAGCTGTTCCGCATCGTGGAACGCTGACCGGGCCCGGTGGCAGCACCCGCCTACGGGGTCGGTTCCGCCACCGCGGCGCCCTCGGACTGCCGGGCCCCGGCCAGCAGCCAGTCGAGCGCCTCGGTGGCGGTCCAGCCGAGCGGGAGGCGGGCCAGCAGGCGGTGGGCGCCGTCGAGGTCCTGCCCCAGGGTGACCGCGGCGACCTCGTCGTAGCCGTCACGCCGGTGCTGGCCCAGGCCGACGTTGGCGGTCAGCGCGTTGCACAGGCACTTGCGACCCTCGGTCGCTTGCACCGACCCGCCCTTGCGGACGAACGCGTCGACCGGCTCGGCCGCGCAGCGGTATCCGACCGACCCGTCGGCGCGCTCGAACGGCTCACGCAGGTAGGACAGGTCGCACAGGCGCGGGCGAGCGGCATACGCCTCGTCCTCGGAGAGGGTGCCGGGCAGCGCGGCGACCTTGAACGGGAACGAGGTCGGCGAGGCGCGCGGGTCGTTGTGCACGGTCAGGGTCCCGCGGGCCAGCTCGTCCAGCACCTGGCGGCGCAGGTCGAGGGTGAGGCCCGACTCCGCGCAGAGGGCGAACAGGGTGCCGCACTGGATCCCGGCGGCGCCGGCGGCCCGGGCCTGCTCGACCCGTTCCGGGGTGCTGTACCCGCCGGCGAGCCAGAACGGCAGCCCGAGCTTGGCGATCGCACCCAGGTTTGCCTCGTCCCGGCGGCTGTAGACCGGCTGGCCGTGCTCGTCCAGCGTGAGCGGGCCGCGCGGTGGCGCGCTGTGGCCGCCGGCGCTGGGCCCCTCGACGACGAAGCCGTCGGGCCGGATCGACTCGTCGCGGCACAGGTAGCCGGCCAGGCTGTGCAGCGAGACGATGGCCAGGAACCGCGGGCGGGTCAGGGCAGGCAGGTGGGCCCCGAGCAGCTCGACCGGGTCGATGCTCGTCGTGTGCGTGCGGGTCGCGCCCAGCACGTCGACCGTTAGGGTGCCCGGTCGGCCCGCGGCCAGGTCGGTCAGCAGGCGCGGGATCTCGCGGGGGATGCCCGCGCCCATGAGGACGTAGTCGACCCCGGCCAGCATCGCGCCCAGTGCCGCGGCGGGGGTGGCCATCTGGATCTTCTCCAGGAAGTTGATGCCGACCGGGCCGTCGTGGCCCTCCTTGGCCAGCCACACGTGCACGAAGTTGCCCAGGACGGTCAGCTCGAGCACCGCCCGGGACGGGGTGATGGTCAGGGTGGGGTTGGGCCGGTAGGGGCGGTCCGGGGCGCGCCCGCCGGCCACGAAGTAGCGGTCCCGGGCCCGCGCAGCCATCCGCGGGTCGGGGAAGGCGTCGAGCGCCCGGCGCAGGTGCCCGCCGGGATCCCCGTCCTGCAGCCCCCGGGCCAGCACCGCGTCCAGGGCGGTGCCCGAGACGACGCCGAGCTGGCCGCGCTCGGCGACCGCGCGGGCCAGCTGCCACGAGGAGACGTTCACGCCCATGCCGCCCTGGATGACGACCGGGAGGGACTGGCCAGCCATTTAACCTCCGAGACCGTAACCTACGTTCCCGTAGGGATGACTTCGTAGGGAGACTGTAGGCCACCGGGTGGCGGCCCGGACAGCCCGCGTGATCTTGCTCATGCCCGGCGAGCCTCCAGCAGCCGACCCTCCAGCAGCCGACCCTCCGACAGCCGGCCCTCCAGCGCCGGCGCCGCCGGCGCGGGTCAGGCGCCGTACGGGCCCTCCTCGGCCACCCACCGGCCGAGCGGCGGGTCCCACTCGCGTACGACGCGACGCAGGACGAAGCCGTTCTGCCAGTACGGGTCGTGCTCGAACGTGGCCACCACCTGCTCCAGCGAGTCGGCCTCGTAGACGATCAGGGCCGCCTGGGCCGGCTCCTGGTCGGTCGGCTCTCCCTCGGAGACCTCGTCGCAACCGGCCTGGTACATCCCGGCCACCAGCAGGCCGGCCAGGCCGGAGAGCCACTCGCGGTGCTCGGGACGGACCTTCAGCTGTTCGGTCAGGTCGTCTGGGTAGGTGTAGTGGATGGCGTAGATCCCCATGCGCTCCTCCTCGGGTCGTGGGTGGGTGGGCCCGGTCAGCCGGTGGTCACCCGGTGGTCACCGGAATACACGTTGAGCCGGCCGCCGCGCACGAAGCCGGCGAGTGTCATACCGGCGTCTTGCGCGGCCTCGACGGCCAGCGACGACGGCGCCGACACCGCTGCCAGACAAGGGATCCCGGCCATGAGGGCCTTCTGGGTGAGCTCGAACGAGGCGCGCCCCGAGACCATCAGGACGGTCCCGCCGGCCGGGAGCCTGCCGTTCAGCAGCGCCCACCCGACCACCTTGTCGACCGCGTTGTGGCGCCCGACGTCCTCGCGCACGACCAGTGCCTCGCCGGCCGCGGTGAACAGCCCGGCCGCGTGCAGCCCGCCGGTGCGCTCGAAGGAGCGCTGCTGGGCGCGCAGCCGCTCCGGCAGCCCCGCCAGCACGGCCGCGCCGACCCGCAGCGGGTCGTCCCGTACCTGCCACGTCGTATCTGCGCGCAGCTGCTCGATGCTCGCCTTGCCGCAGACCCCGCACGCCGACGAGGTGAGGAAGCTGCGCGTCAGCTCCTCGGCCGGGGCCGCCACGTCGGGGGCGAGCGTGACGTCCAGGACGTTGTAGGTGTTCTGCTCCTGACCGGTGTCGTCGGAGACGACGGCACCCTCGCAGTAGCGAGCGAGCAGCACGTCCTCACGCGAGCGGATGATCCCCTCGGAGACGAGGAAGCCGTGGACCAGCTCGATGTCGTGCCCGGGGGTGCGCATGGTCACGGTGAGCGGACGCCGGCCGACGCGGATCTCCAACGGCTCCTCGACGGTCAGCGTGTCCGGCCGGGTGTGCTCGCTGCCCGCGTTCACGTCGATGGAGCGCACCTTGTGCCGGACCGTGACCCGTCCCATGCGCCCAGCGTGCCAGACTCTGCTGTGTGGACTCGCTCGGCGTCATCGTCCTGACCGGGGGTGGCTCGACCCGGATGGGCCGCCACAAGCCCGCCCTCGACGTCGGTGGGCGTTCCATCGTCGGCCGGGTGCTGGCCGCGTGCGCGGGTCTGCCGACCGTCGTGGTCGGTGACGGCGCCGGCGTCCCGACCGGCACCCGGGTGGTGCGTGAGGACCCGCCCGGTGGCGGCCCGGTGGCCGGCATCGCGGCCGGTTTCGCCGCGCTGACGAGCCCGTATGCCGCCCACGCGGTTACCCACGCGCGTGGCCGCCGGCTCGGGGCCGGCCCGGCCCACGGCCCGGGGCCGCTCGGCGCCCCGGTCCCGGAAGGTGTCGCGGTACTGGCCGGGGACCTGCCCTTTCTGACCCGGTCGGCTCTGGAGCAGCTCGCCGACGCGCTCGAGTCCGACCCCTCGGCGGAGCTGGCCCTGCCGGTCGACGCCGACCAGCACGTCAACTGGCTTTGCGGCGTCTGGCGTGCGGCGGTCCTCGCCCGGCGCCTGGTCGCGGTCGGCGACCCGTCCGGGGTCAGCGTCAGGCGGCTGATCGACAGCTCGTCCCGGGCGCTGGTGGCCGACCACTCCGGCTGGTCCGCCGACGTCGACACCCCCGAGGACCTGGCCGCCGCCCGGGCCCTCGCGGCCGCCCGTGCCGTTGCGGCCGGCCGCGACTAGCGCGGGCCTGAACCAGCGCAGGCCGAGCCGGCGCGGCGCGACCGGCTGCCCGGGACGGTCCGGGCGCGGCCCGCGGCTACCGGACGGTGGACAGGAACGCCTGGGTCCGCTTGTGCTGCGGGTTGGCGATCAGCTCGCGCGGGGCACCGTGCTCGAGCACGACGCCGGCGTCGAAGAAGCTCAGGGTGTCGCCCACCTCGCGGGCGAAGCCGATCTCGTGGGTGACCACGACCATCGTCATCCCCTCCCGGGCCAGCTCCTTCATCACCTCGAGCACCTCGTCCACCAGCTCGGGGTCGAGCGCGGACGTGGGCTCGTCGAAGAGCATCACCTTCGGGTGCATGGCCAGGGCCCGCGCGATCGCGACCCGCTGCTGCTGGCCCCCGGAGAGCTGGTGCGGGCGCTTGTGCGCGTGCTCGGCCAGACCCACCCGGTCCAGGTACTGCAGGGCGGCCGCGGCGGCCTCGGCCTTGGGCCGACCGGCCACCTGCACCGGGGCGCAGGCGACGTTCTCCAGGGCGCTCTGGTGCGCGAAGAGGTTGAACCGCTGGAAGACCATGCCGATCTCCGTGCGGAACCGGGCGTACTCCTTCGGACCCCAGGGGTGGTAGTGCCCGCCACGCAGGGTGTAGCCGACCTCGTGGCCCAGCACGCGCAGGCTGCCGGCCTGCACGTGCTCGAGCCCGTTCAGGCACCGCAGGAAGGTCGACTTGCCCGACCCGGACGGGCCGATGATGCAGCTGACCTCGCCGGGCTGGACCTGCAGGTCCACCCCCCGCAGCACCTCGACGTGCCCGTAGCCCATCCGGACGCCCTCGGCCACCACGACGGGTCCGGCGCCCTTGGTGCTGTCCAGGGCCTGCTCGTCCACGAGACTCATGCGACCACCCCCGCCTCAGAGCCGGGCTGTTGGCGCCCGAGCAGCTTGCTGGCCAGGCCGCCCTTGCGCACCAGGCGGACCGCGTCGCTGCCGTAGCGACGCTCCAGCCGGCTCTGCAGGAAGGTCGCGATCGCGGTCATCAGCATGTACCAGAGGCTGGCCACGATGAGCAGCTCGATGATCAGGTTGTTCTGCTTGTAGATCTGGCTGGCGTTGGTCATCAGGTCGTGCCCGGCCACCACGTACACCAGGGAGGTGGTCTTCAGCATGGAGATGAACTCGTTGCCGGTGGGCGGGATGATGATGCGCAGCGCCTGGGGGAGCACGATCACCCGCATCCGCTTCGACGGGGTCATCCCCAGGGCGTACGCCGCCTCGGTCTGTCCGGCGTCGACGGCCTGGATCCCGGCGCGGACGGTCTCGGCGAAGTAGGCCGCCAGGTTCAGCCCCAGCCCCAGCAGGGCGGCACTGAACCCGGTCATCACGTTGTTGGTGTCCCAGATCAGGCCGATCTGGGTGAACGGGATCTTGACGACCAGGTGCGGGAAGAGGAAGGCGAGGTTGTACCAGAAGATCATCTGCACCAGCACCGGCGTGCCCCGGAAGAAGCCGATGTACCCGGTGGAGATCCCGCGCAGGACGGGGTTGTGGGACAGCTTCATCACCGCGAGCACGACGCCGAGCACCAGGCCGAGCACCGTGGCCAGGATGGAGATCTCGATGGTGACCCACACGCCGCTGAGGATCTTGCCGTCGAACAGGTAGTGGCCGACCTGGGACCAGTCCAGCCGGGGGTTGTCGATCACCAGCCAGGCGATCCAGGCGACGACCAGTACCGCGACCGCGCCGGCGATCCAGCGCTGCCAGTGCCAGGTCCGCGCGACCGGGATGACTGTTCCGGAGTGGTCGGTGAACGGTGCCCTCCGGGTCGCCGTGGTCATGACTTGGCCCCGTTCACGGTGACCTTGTCGATCGCGAGAGCCGGCACCTGCCAGGCCTGCAGGATCTTGGCGTAGGTGCCGTCGGCGACCAGCCGGGCCAAGGCAGCCTGCACCACCTCGATCAGGGCCTTGTTCTGCGGGTTCATGGCGATGCCCCACGGGCTCTCGGTGCCCTTGAGCGTCACTGCGTCGACCCCCTCCTTGGGATCAGCCGCCTTGGTCGCGGCAACCACGTAGTCGGTGATGTTGACCTGCGCGCGGCCGCTCTTGAGCGCCAGCAGGGCGTCCTGGTCGCCCGTCATCCGCAGCAGGTCGATGGCCGGCTTGCCGGCGGCGACGCAGGCCTTGCTGTACTTCTCCGCGAGGATCAGCGAGGAGCCGTTGTCCACGACGGACAGGGCGTGGCCGCACATGTCGGCGGGGCCGTTGATCCGGTCGGGGTTGCCGTGCTTGACCAGGAACCCCGCGCCTGCACTGACGTAGTCGACGAAGGACACCTTCTGCTGACGCTCCTTGGTGTCGGACATCGAGGACATCACCAGGTCGTACCGCCCGGTCAGCACCCCGGGGATCTGCGCGTTGAAGTCCTCGTTGGTGACCGTCAGCCGCAGCCCCAGCACCCGGGCTATGGCCAGCCCGATCGCCGGGTCGACGCCGACGATCGTCGTCCCGTCGGGTGCGTAGATCTCCATCGGGGGATAGCCCACCGAGGTGCTGAGGACCAGGCCTTTGGCCCGGATACTCGCCGGCACCTTGGCGGCCAGGGCGGCGTCGGGCTCGATCGCGTCGATGACCGGCGCCGCCTTCTCCCCGGTGGGCGCCGGCTGCTGCACGAGCGCGGTCGCCCCGGCCGACTGGGAGGCGTTGTACGAGGCGAGCGTCTGCACCCCGCAGCCGCTCAGGGTCACTGCCCCGATGACGACCGAGGCAGCTGCGAAGAGGCGGCTGCGGCGACTGTCGGTCGCTACCACTGGGCTGCACCCCCTTCATCGAGCGGCCGTTCGACCCTTTCGTCGCACGGGCAGGCGTACCCTCCGGCCGATCCGGCACCTCGGAATGTCCGCATCGCTCGACTGTAGGGGCAGGGCGCTCGTCCTGAGAAGGGGATCCGGCCACCACCGGCGACATGACCCGGACGCGGTCATCACCACCGTCGCCTCCCTGATAGTCCGCTGGGTGTTCCGTCAAGGAACCGTCAAGCGCCGGGCGGCTTGGACCTGCCACGGGTATGGGCTTGGCAAAGACTTCCCCAGCCCGGTTGACGGCCCTGCCCGGCTGCTGCGATCTTTCGCTCCGACCCCCGTGTCGCAGCCGACCCGGCGCCCGGCCGACGGACAGAGGAGCCCGACATGAACCGACGCAAGTCCGCCCTGGGGACCGGTGGTCTCCTCGCTCTCGCGCTCGCTCTGGCGCCCGCCGCCCCGGCGTCCGCCGCCCCGGTGCAGGCCGCCCCGGCCGGCAGCCCCGCCGGGGAGCAGCTGGTCGTCAGGTCGGTGCTGCACGACCGCGACGGCGGGACCCACGTGCGCTACGAGCGCACCTTCGCCGGGCTGCCGGTCATCGGCGGCGACCTCGTCTCGCACCGCGACGCCAGGGGCACGGTCACGGACGTGACCTACAACCGGGGCCGCCGCAGCGCCGCACCGAACACGCTCACCGCGTCGGTCTCCGCCGCGGTCGCCCGCAGCACCGCCCTGGCCTTCTCGCACGCCCGCCAGAAGACCGCCTCCCCGGGTCGGCTCGTCGTGCTCATGACCGACGGGGGCCCGCGGCTGGCCTACGAGGTGGTGACCGAGGGCGTGCAGGCCGACCAGACCCCCAGCCGCCTGCACACCGTCGTCGACGCGACCACCGGCGCGGTGCTCCGGTCGTGGGACGCCGTCCGGACCGGCACCGGGCACGGCATCTTCGTCGGCACCGTTCCGCTCGGCACGACTGCGCAGTCGGGCGGCTACCGGCTCGAGGACTCGCACGGCAACTACACGACCGACCTGGGCAACCGGACCCGCGGCAACGGCACGACGTTCACCGACGCCGACGACGTGTGGGGCAACGGCAGCCAGAGTGATCGCCAGTCCGCCGGGGTCGACGCCCACTACGGGGCCGAGCAGACCTACGAGTTCTACGACACGGTGCTCGGCCGCGCCGGCATCTGGGGCGACGGGCGCGGCGCCCGCTCCCGCGTGCACTACGGCAACAGCTACGTCAACGCCTTCTGGGACGGCACGCAGATGACCTACGGCGACGGCGCGAGCAACCAGCACCCGCTCGTCGAGCTCGACGTCGCCGGCCACGAGATGACCCACGGGGTCACCGAGAACACCGCGGACCTGGACTACTCCGGCGAGGCCGGGGGGCTGAACGAGGCGACCTCCGACATCTTCGGCACCGCAGTCGAGTGGTACGCCGACAACGCCAGCGACATCCCGGACTTCCTGATCGGCGAGGAGATCGACATCAACGGCGACGGCACGCCGCTGCGCTACCTGGACAAGCCCAGCAAGGACGGCGCGTCCAAGGACTGCTGGAGCTCCAGCCTGGGCGGGCTCGACCCGCACTACTCGTCCGGGCCGCTGAACCACTGGTACTTCCTGGCCTCCAACGGCTCCGGTGCGCGCACGATCAACGGCATCGCCTACAACAGCCCCACATGCAACGGCTCGGCGGTGACCGGCATCGGGCACCAGAAGGTCGAGAAGATCTGGTACCGGGCCCTGTCGGCCTACCTCACCTCGTCTAGCAACTACGCCGCCGCCCGCAACGGCGCGATCCGGGCCGCCAAGGACCTCTACGGCACCGACAGCGCCGAGTGTACGGCGGTCGCCGGCGCCTTCTCGGCGATCAACGTCGCAGCCGGGTCCGAGGCGTGTGGCGCCACCCCGCCCCCGCCGCCACCGTCGGGTGACAGCTGGGTCACCAACGGTGGCTTCGAGTCCGGGCGGACCGGGTGGACCGGCACCTCCGGCCCGATCACCGACAGCGCGAGTCGCCCGGCGCACACCGGGTCGTGGAAGCTGTGGCTCGGCGGCAACGGCCGCCGGACCACCGAGAGCGAGCAGCAGGACTTCACCGTGCCACAGGCGGCGACCGCACCGACCCTGACGTACTGGATCCGCATCGACACCGCGGAGTACTCGACCCGGTACGCCTACGACACGATGAAGGTGTCGCTGAACGGCACGACGGTCAAGAGCTACTCCAACCTGTCCGCGAACGGCTCCTACCAGAAGGTGTCGGTCGACCTGTCCGCCTACAAGGGCAAGTCCGTGACGCTGAAGTTCACGATGCAGGAGGACGGCTCCTACCAGAGCAGCTTCGTGGTCGACGACGTGAGCGCGCAGGGCTGACACCCCGCCCCGCGCCCGGGCGCCGGTATGCCGCTGTGCCCGGCTGAGCGGCATACCGGCGGGTCTGTTTGTCGAATCGCGCAGAGTGCTTGTCTGGGCGGGTCTGGCCCGCCGCACGCTCACGGTCCGCCACCTCGTGTTCCTGATCATCGCGGCCTCGGCGCCGCTGACCGCACGTACCGGGGGAGCGCCACGGCGCGGCACCGCGCGGCCTGAGGCGGCCGAACCGACCCGCCCGCTCGCGATCGCCTGCCTATGTCTTACAACTCGTATTACACTCTTCTCATGGCTGACACGATCACGTTCCGTCCCGACGAGGATGCGGCGCGAGCCTTGGCTGTGCTGACCCGTGACGGCACCCCCGTCTCAACGGCGGTGCGGACCGCCCTGATCGACGCAGCCCGCGAACGGGCCCGCAGGGTCCTTCGTGCCGAAGCCGAGGCACTTGCCGCCGATGAGCAGGACCGGGCCGAGGCGGCGCAGGTGCTGCGTGACATGGAGTCCCTGCGTGCGTGGTGAGGTATACCGGCTGCCTGCCCCCCGTGACGCCCGCGGGCACGAGCAGCGCAACCGCCGGTACGCGGTGGTCGTCCAGTCCGACCAGCTCCCGCTGTCGACCTGGCTCGTGGCTCCGACCTCCACGTCCGCTCGAGCAGCCGGTTTCCGGCCCGAGGTGGACATCGAAGGACGTCTCACGCGCGTTCTCGCCGAGCAGACCGCGGCCGTCGACCCGACTCGACTCGGCGAGAGCGTCGGTCACCTGGGGTTCGACGAGCTGCGGAGGGTGGAGGCAGCGCTGCGCCTGGTCCTGGAACTCTGAGCCGGTGACGAGCCGCCCGGACGGGACTGCGACCGGTGGGCGCGCCTGCTGGTGATCGGAAGAACACAACAAGTCCGGCCGTCACACGTATGGTGTGCGGCGGCCGGGTGGGGGTAGCGCACTTGTTGTGTCGGTCCGTACACCCGGGGCGCCGGCCCCTCGGGACGGGCTGCCGTCGATCCGTACACCCGGGATCCGTCCGACCCGCCCACCCCGGCGCTCCGCCGTGCGGGCGCTCCGCCGTGCGGGCGTTCCGCCGCCGTGGTGTGATGGGCCGAGACGACCGGAAGGGCAGGCCCCGATGACACCGCTGCGGATCGGCACGCGCGAGCGTGAGCAGGTGGTGCGGTCGCTGATGCGGCACCAAGGGTTGGGTCGGCTGACCGCTCAGGAGTACCAGGAGCGGGTCGCGCGGGCCCGGGCCGCGGTCGTGGCCGGTGATCTCGAGGGCCTGCTGGACGACCTGGAGCCGCGGTCCGAGCAGGAGTGAGGCGCCCGCGAGGTCTCGGGCAGGTCGGGACCGTGGGTCTGCTCGGGTGGATGAGGGGTCCGTCGCCCATCCGGGGCGAGCCCGTGCGTTCGGACCGACGGCCCGGCCGGTGACGCCGACGAACCGCAGGTATGCCGCTCAGCGGGCTGAGCGGCATACCTCACGTGCGGCGCCGGGACGGTGGTCCGTGCGTCCCCGCCCGGCTCAGTAGCCGTAGTGCATCCACACGCCCTTGACCTCGGTGAAGGCGTCGATGGCGTACCTGCCCATCTCGCGGCCCCACCCGGAGGCCTTGTACCCGCCCCACGGCGCGGCCTGGTCGGGGATCGGGGGCATGTTGATGTACACGGCACCGGCGCGCAGCCCGTTGGCCACCCGGGTGGCGAACGCGATGTCCTTGGTCCAGACGGTGGCGGCCAGTCCGTACTGAGTGTCGTTGGCGCGGGCCAGCAGCGCGGACAGCTCGTCCTCGTCGTCGTAGGACAGCACCGACAGCACCGGCCCGAAGATCTCCTGCCGGGCGATCGTCATGTCGTCGCGTACCCCGGCGAACACGGTCGGCTCGAAGAAGTAGCCCCGCTCGCCGGTGCGCTTGCCGCCGGTGAGCAGCTCCGCGCCCTCGGCGGCGCCGGTGGCCACCAGCTGCTCGACGTGGGCCAGGTGCTCGGCCGTGACCAGCGGACCCAGCTGGGTGGACTCCTCGATGCCGGGCCCGAGCCTGAGGGCGCTGGCGCCGGCGACGAACTTGTCGAGGAACTCCGGCTCGCGCTTGCGGTCGACGTAGAACCGGGTGTAGGCGGCGCAGACCTGCCCGGAGTTGAGCGTGGCTCCGCCGAGGTTGCCGGCCACGGCAGCGTCGACGTCGCTGTCGCGCCCGATGATGCTCGGCGCCTTGCCGCCCAGCTCCAGGGTGACCCGCTTGAGGTTGCCGGCCGAGGCGCGCACGATGCTGCGCCCCACGTCGGTGGAGCCGGTGAACGAGACCTTGTCCACGTCGTCGTGTTCGGCCAGGGCGGCACCCACGGACCCGTCGCCGGTCACGAGGTTGATCACGCCCTTGGGGAAGCCGACCTGCTCGGCCAGCTGCACCAGCCGGATGGCGCTGAGCGGGGTCTGCTCGGCCGGCTTGATGACGATCGTGTTGCCGGTGGCCAGGGCCGGCGCGATCTTCCACACCAGGATCATCAGCGGGAAGTTCCACGGCGTGATCAGCGCGCACACTCCGATCGGCTCGCGCCGGGTGTAGTGCAGCGTGTTCGGGAAGCCGATCGGGTTGGTCTCGCCGGTGATCTTGGTGACCCAGCCGGCGTAGTAGCGCAGGTGCTCGATCGACGAGCCGATGTTGGCGAACCGCGCGATCCCGATGGGCTGGCCGACGTCGGTGCTCTCCAGCCGAGCCACCTCGTCGGCGTTCGCCTCGAGCGCGTCGGCCAGCCGGAAGATCAGGTTGGCCCGCGCGACCGGGCTCATCTCGCGCCACTCCGGGTTCTCGAACGCCCGGCGCGCGGCCGCCACGGCGGCGTCGACGTCCTGCGTGGACGCGGCCCCGACCTGCTCGATCACCTCCTCGGTGGCCGGGTTGACGGTCTGGAACGAGCCGCCCTGGGCCTCGCTCCACTCGCCATCGATGAACAGCTTCGTCGGCATGTCGTGCTCTCCTGTGGGTCGTCGCTTCTCGGTACCGCTGCCCCCATTCTGTGGGCCGTCGCGCAGGTCGCGCCTTGTCGCTGCGCGAACGCCCGTTGTCTCCGGCTGCACGGTTGCGCGCCCGAAGCCGCGGTATGCCGCTGAGCCGGGTGGGCGGCATACCTCACCTCGGTGGGTGGCCGGGTGTGCAGCGGGTCAGCGCGGGGACGGTGAGCGTCACGTCGGAGACGAGCGCGGCGATCCGGCTGTGGATCTCGCCCAGCGACGGGTCGTCGATGTCGACCGGCCGGTGGTGCACGTCGGTCACGGTGAGCGTGATCGGGTCGCTGCTGGTGGGGGTGCGCTCGGGGAGACCGGCCGGTGTGGTGTGCGGGCTGCCGAGCTGCAGCGTCGACAGGGCTACGAGCAACGCCGTGCGGGTGGCCCGGTCGAGCCGGCAGGTGCGCCCGTGGATCGTGTCGGTGTCGACGGTCAGGGTGCCGTCGCCCCGCAGCACGACGGTGTCGTGGAAGCCGGCGGTGCCTCCGGTGCGCCGCAGCGTCAGCGGGAAGACCGGCCCGGTCAGGACGACCGGCGGGACCTCGAGCCCGGGGGCGCCGGCCACCCGGGAGGTCCCGGGCCGGGTGGTGGCGGCGTCGACCGGTGCCACGGGCGTCGTGGTCGACCCGGGCGCCTGGGTCGCCACGCCGCACCCGCCGAGGCAGAACAGCCCCGCCGACAGGCCGGCGACGATCCCCGAACGGACCACGGGCTCCATCATCGTGCCGACCCGGCCCCGTCGCACGCTGCCGTCACGGAGTGTCGTAGCCGCGCAGGAAGTCGATGATGAACGGCGCTGCATGAGTGGTGCCACTGGGTCCGATCTCGTTGTACGCGGCGATGGCCAGATCGCTGCGCCCGGCCACCATCCAGGCATGGGTCTTCGGGGGGTTGGCGGTGCCGAACTCTGCCGTACCCGTTTTGGCGTACTCGACACCGACCTGCTGCAGCACCTTGCCCGAGCCCTCCTTGACCACGGCCCGCATCTCGGCGCGCAGCACCTCGGCCTCGGTGGGCTCGAGCGGCACGTCCGGCGGCGGCAGTCCGGGCTCGTCGGCGACCAGGCTGGGCCGCACGGTCTGGCCCCGCATGACCGACGCCGTGGCGACGGCCATCGCGAGGGGCGAGGCCTCGACGCGGCCCTGGCCGATGAGCGAGGCGGCGTGCTCGACGACGTTGTCGGTGGGCGGGACCGAGCCGAGGAACCCGGTCCATGGCAGGTCGAGGTCCTCGCCGATCCCGAGCGAGTGCGCCGCCGCGATCAGGTCCTGCTGGGACACCTTCTTGTACTGGCTGATGAAGGCTGTGTTGCACGAGTAGGCGAGCGCCGTGGCGAGGGTGATGTCGCCGAGCTTGTCCTTGGGGTAGTGCGAGTAGTTGCCGAACCTGCGGCCGTTCACGGTCAGGGTGTTCGTGCACGGCAGCTTCGTGTCGGCGGTGGCTCCGTGCCGGACCAGTGCGAGCGAGGTGGCCAGCTTGAAGGTCGAGCCGGGGGCGGCCCGGCCGGCGAGGGCCAGTGGCGCGCCCTTGGTGCCCGGGCCGACCGCGGCCGCGAGGATCTCCCCGGTGGAGACGCGCACGACGACCAACGCCGTCGGGTGCTTCGTCTGCTTCGCGAGCGCCTTCTCGGCCGCGGTCTGGGCCGACACGTCGAGGGTGAGCCGCAGCGGCGTGCCGTCGGTGGACAGCTCGGCGAACAGCTCGCGCCTGGCCAGCGTGCTGCCGTCGGCGCCCTTGGTGACGGCCTGCACCGCCAGGCCGGGTGCACCGCGCAGCTGCTTGTCGTAGCGTAGCTGCAGGCCCGACTGGCCCACCTCGTCGCCGGGCTGCAGGGTGCCGCCGGACTTCTCGACCTGTTCGGCGGTGGCCTCGCCGACGGTGCCCAGGATCGGGGCGGCCCAGGTGCGGGTCGGCCCGAGCACCATCATCCGCGGGAGCCGGGTGGCGCCCTGGATGGCGTCGATGGCCGCGGTGTTGCGCTTCAGCGTGGGATCGGTCGTGCGCAACGTCAGGGCCGGGACGAACGCCTGCGGCCCGGCCTGGGCGACCTTCGCGGCATAGCCGGCGGCGTCGATCCCGAGCAGCTTGGCCAGCCTGGTCGCCGACTGCTTGGCACCGGCCGCGCTGACGTGGCTCTTGTCGATGCCGACGACGGCCACCTCGCGCTCGGTCATGACGGGCCGGCCGTCCCGCGCCAGGATGTCGGCCCGCTTGGGCCACTTCTTCACGAGGGCGAGCACCTCGTCCCGGGTCAGGTCGGGGGCGACCAGGTCCGGCGACCACCTGACCCGCCAGGACCCGTCGACCATGGTCAGTGGCACCTGCGTCTCGTAGCGCCAGTCCTTCGGCGCCTTCGAGACGTCCCACTGCGTCACCATCGTCGCGGTGGCCCGGTCGGTGCCCTCGGCCTGCGACACGTCCGTGATCGTGATGGCGGGGCGCACGGCCCCCATCCGCTGGTAGGCCCGCTCGACGAACGCGGTGGCCTCGGCCGGGGTGGCCCCGGTGAGCGGGACCCGGCCGAGGTTGCCGCTGGTGAGCCCGTCGGCGAGGGCCTGCACCGCGGTGTCCGGGGTCGGCGGCTTGTCGAACAGCGAGCAGGCCGTCAGCGGGCCGGTCAGCAGGACGGCCGCCAGGGCGAGCGTCCCGCTGCGGCGACGGACGGACGAGGTCACGGGTCAACGGTACGTTGGCCGTCCGGGTTCGCGGCGGCGGGCACGCCCGAGACCGCCGTGGTCTGCTCGGCGCCCGAGCGCTCGACCGTCGTGCCGCGCCGCAGTCCGTTAGGTTTGGCTCATGTCCCGCCCGCACGCCGCCGCGCTGATCGAGGATGCCCTCGACAGCCAGGTCGAGCGGGTCCTGCGCAGCCGCGGCTGGGACAACCGGGTCATCGCCCACCCCGGCTACGGGTCCACCACCTTCGTGCGGGTGCTCGCCCGCGTCATCCTCGGGCGGGTGCGCGACGAGCCGGAGCCGCCGGACCCGGACGGGACCGCTGCGCTGCGGCCGCCCCCGTCGGCACGTGGCTGGCGGGCCTTCGTCACTGCCCCGGCGGCCGGGGTCCCGGTCAGCGTCACCATCGGTGACCGCGTGGTCCACGGCCGGTCCGACCGCGGCGGCCACGTCGACTTCGTCGCGCACGACCACGGGCTGGAGCCGGGGTGGCGACAGGTCACCCTGCGCGCGGCGGGCGCCGCGCCCGTCCCGGCCGACGTGTTCATCGTCGCCGACGACGTCGAGTTCGGCATCGTCAGCGACCTCGACGACACCGTGATCACCACGATGCTGCCGCGGCCGATGCTGGCCGCCTGGAACACCTTCATCCGGCGCGGCCAGTCCCGCCGGGCGGTGCCGGGCATGGCGCCGCTCTACCGGGCGCTGCTGGACGAGCACCCGGGCGCGCCGATCGTCTTCGTGTCGACCGGCGCGTGGAACGCGGCGACCTCGCTGACCCGGTTCCTCGCGGCGGCCGGCTACCCGCTCGGCACGCTGCTGCTGACCGACTGGGGGCCGACCAACACCGGCTGGTTCCGCAGCGGCCAGCAGCACAAGCGCGAGAGCCTCAGCCGGCTCGCGCGCGACTTCCCGGGGATCAGCTGGATGCTCTTCGGCGACGACGGCCAGCACGACCCCGAGCTGTACGCCGACTTCGCCCGGATGCATCCGGACAAGGTGGTGGCGGTCTGCATCCGCGAGCTGACCCCGACCGAACAGGTGCTCTCGCACCCGATCGGCCGCGGGGACAGCCTGATCGGGGCCTACGTGTCGCGGACCAAGCCGACCTTCCGCGCGTCGGACGGGTACGCCCTGGCGCCCATGCTGCGCCGGGCCGGACTGCTCGGCGACCGGGCCGCCGCGGACGCGCAGCCGCAGCCCGACGGGTCGGCGCGGCCCGACCGGCCGCCGCTGCGCACCGAGCCCGGTCAGTGGTGACGGCACGCCACGAGGCAGGAGGTAGGGATGCCCGAGCTACCCGAGGTGCAGGCGCTGGTCGACTTCCTCGCCGAGCGCACGGCGGGCCTGGCCGTCGCCAAGGTCGAGCTGGCCTCGATCAGCGTCCTGAAGACCTTCGACCCCCCGCCCCAGGCCCTGGAGGGTTCGCCGGTCGACTCGGTCACCCGGCACGGGAAGTTCCTGGACCTCGACGCCGACGGGACCCACCTGGTCTTCCACCTGGCCCGGGCCGGCTGGCTCCGGTGGTCCGAGCGGCTGCCGGCCACGGTCGTGCGCCCCGGCAAGTCGCCCATCGCGCTGCGGGTGCGCCTGTCCGACGGGTCGGGCTTCGACCTGACCGAGGCGGGCACGAAGAAGTCGCTGGCGGCATACCTCGTCCGCGACCCGCGCGAGGTCCCCGGGATCGCCCGGCTCGGGCCCGACCCGCTGGGCGACGGCTTCACCCTCGAGGTGTTCCGCGGGCTGCTCGCCGGCCGGCGCACCCAGATCAAGGGGCTGCTGCGCGACCAGGAGGTCATCGCCGGGGTCGGCAACGCGTACTCCGACGAGATCCTGCACGTCGCGAAGATCTCCCCGTTCGCGATCGCCGGGTCGCTGCCGCCCGAGGTCGTCGAGCGGCTGTATGCCGCCGTCCGCGACACGCTCGCCGGTGCGGTCCGCGCCGCCTCCGGCCGCCCCGCCGCCGAGCTGAAGGACGCCAAGCGGGCCGGGATGCGGGTGCACGGCCGGGCCGGTCAGGCCTGTCCCGAGTGCGGTGACGTCGTGCGCGAGGTGTCCTTCGCGGACACGTCGCTGCAGTACTGCGCGACCTGCCAGACCGGCGGCAAGCCGCTGGCCGACCGGCGGATGTCCAGGCTGCTGAAATGAGCGGGCGGTTCGGTCGGGTCGCCCTCGGGCTGCTGCTCGTCGGGGTGATGTCGGTGTCCGGCTGCGGCGGCACCGGGTCTGGCGGCCCGGGGTCTGGTGGCTCCGGGTCTGGCGGCCCGGGGCCTGGCGGCGCGACGACGGGTTCGCAGCCGGGGCCCGGGGAGACGTCGACGGCCGGCGAGACCCCGACCGGTCCGCTGCCGGCTCCGCTGCCGACCGGGATGGCCGGGGTGCGCCTGACCGCGGACCTGACCTCGGGCGACGGCCGGCTCGTCGCCGAGTACCGGGTGGACAACTCCTCGGACCACCCGGTCGTGGTGGTCGACCGGATCCCCGAGAGCCTCGGCTCGGCCGCCCTGGGCGAGACCGACCCGGACCACGCCTGGGTCGTCATGGCCGGCGACGTCGTACGGGTCACCAAGCAGTCCTTCCCGATCGCGCCGGGCGTGCGCTTCGTGGCCGCCCCGGTGATCGGCGCCCATGTCGTGGCACCCGGGGCCGGCGTCAGCGGCTCGGCACGGGTCCCGCTCCCGGCCCGGCTCGACGTGCCGGGCCGCGAGTTCGAGGCGCCCCGCGAGCCGGTCGACCCGGCGGCCACGCGGTGGCAGTTCTGCGTACAGGTGGCCGAGCTGGACCACCCCAGCGAGGTGGTCACGGTCAGCGCGGTCGCGGGAGCCCCGCTGCTGTGCAGCGCAACGGAGCCGCTCCCGGGCGCGGATGCCCGGCCGACCGGGCGGTAGTGCCCGGTCAGCCCGCGATGAGGACGAGGGTCCCGAGGAAGCCGGCCAGCACGACGAAGGCGAGCTGGATCGGGGTGCACACGACCGCAGCGACCGCCCAGTTCCGGGCCGCCCGTGAGGCCCGGTACGCCTCGACGTGGCGCCCCTGCGCCCACAGCGAGGCGACCGAGCTGCCCCGGACGACCGAGACGATCCCGAACGGCAGGAAGCAGAAGACCGCCGCGAGGATCCCGAACAGCAGGTGGCTCGGCGGCGGTGTGACGACCGGTAGCGCTGGGCCTGCCGGCGGCGGTGTGGCGAGCGGCACGGCCGAGCCTCCCGGCGGCGGCACGTCGGCCCACGCCGAGTGCCGGTCCCGGGTCGGGTCCGGCGGCGAAGCCCACCTGTCGTCGGTCATCACCCGGCCATCCTCCCACGCGCGCGGGCGGCCCGAGGGGCGGTGAGCGGCATACCCCCTGATGCTTCGCGCCCTGCGGCAGGCCTGCGGCACTATCGTCGAGGGGGTGAAGATCCTCTCGATCCAGTCGCACGTCGCCTACGGCCACGCGGGCAACTCGGCGGCCGTCTTCCCGCTGCAGCGGCTCGGGCACGACGTCTACCCGGTGCTCACGGTGACGTTCTCCAACCACACCGGTTACGGCCTGGCGCGCGGCCCGGTCATCGCTCCGAGCGACGTGCGGGACGTGATCGACGGCGTCGAGGCGCGCGGCGTGTTCCCGTTCGTGGACGCGGTGCTGTCCGGGTACCAGGGTGCCGAGGCGGTCGGGGAGATCATCCTCGACGCGGTGGCGCGGGTGAAGGCGGCCAACCCGCACGCGATCTACTGCTGCGACCCGGTCATGGGCGACGTCGGCCGGGGGTTCTTCGTGCGGGCGGGGATCCCGGAGTACATGCGCGACGAGGTCGTCCCCAAGGCCGACATCGTCACGCCGAACCAGTTCGAGCTCGAGTTCCTCGTCGGACGCCCGCTCGCCACCCAGGGCGAGGTCGACACCGCCGCCAAGGAGCTGCAGGCGCGGGGCCCGCGGGTGGTCGTCGTGACGAGCGTGCTTACCTCCGACACGCCGTCCGGGTCGATCCAGATGGCCTGCTACTCGGACGCGGGCGCCTGGATCGTGACCACCCCGATGCTCGACATGGACGTCAAGGGCGGCGGCGACGCGGCCACCGCGATCTTCCTCGCGCACTACCTCACCGACGGGGCGAAGGCGGCCCTGTCCCGCACGGCGGCGACCATGTACGCGGTGCTCGAGAAGACCCACGCGGCCGGCTCCGAGGAGATGCTGCTGGTGCGCGAACAGGACGAAATCGCCCACCCCAAGGAAGTTTTCGAGATCGCGGCGATTTCGTGACCTGTCCCCGGCGCTGCCGGGCTATAGTCCAATTGCGCCGTTCCGCATGACCACCCCTGACCGTGCGGAACGGCGTTCTGCTGTTTGCGGGAGGTAGGTTTCGGAGGCGCCCGGTCGCCTCCGCCGCGACACGATCGTGTTGTATGCCGCCGTCTCGGGTTTTCGGTATAGCCGCGTATAGCGTGTGATCGTGGACCCGGTCACCAACCCCTACGCGCCCGGCGCCGGTCAGCGCCCGCCCGAGCTCGCCGGCCGCGACGAGCAGCTGCGCGCCTTCGACGTGGTGCTCGAGCGGATCGCCCGCGGGCGGTCGGAGCGCTCGATCGTGCTGACCGGGCTGCGCGGGGTCGGCAAGACCGTCCTGCTCAACGCGCTGCGCTCGGCGGCGGTCCGTGGTGGCTGGGGGACCGGCAAGTTCGAGGCCCGCCCCGAGCAGCGGCTCCGGCGGCCGCTGGCGGCGGCGGCCCACCAGGCGGTGCGCGAGCTGGGACACCCGCGCGGCGACGACGTCGACCACGTGCTCGGCATCGTCAAGTCGTTCGCGCTGCGCGAGACGCCGTCCGGGGCGCGGCTGCGCGACCGGTGGCAGCCGGGCATCGACGTGCCGGCGGTGTCCGGTCGGGCGGACTCGGGCGACATCGAGATCGACCTGGTCGAGCTGTTCACCGACATCGGCGGCCTGGCGGCCGACGTCGGCAAGGGGGTGGCGGTGTTCATCGACGAGATGCAGGACCTCGACCCCGAGGACGTGTCGGCGCTGTGCGCAGCGTGCCACGAGATCTCGCAGACCGGGCTGCCGGTCATCGTCGTCGGGGCGGGGCTGCCGCACCTGCCGGCGGTGCTGTCGGCCTCCAAGTCGTACTCGGAGCGGCTGTTCCGCTACCAGCGGATCGACCGGCTGCCCCGGGAGGCGGCCGACCGGGCGCTGGTCGGGCCGGCCGCCGAGGAGGGCTGCGGGTTCACCCCGGAGGCGCTGGATGCCATGTATGCCGTGACGGCCGGCTATCCCTACTTCATCCAGGCCTACGGCAAGGTCGTCTGGGACGTCGCGCCGGTCTCGCCGATCACCGCCGAGGACATCCGCGTGGCGGCACCGGAGGCCGAGTCGGAGCTCGCGGTCGGGTTCTTCGGGTCACGCTACGAGCGGGCGACCCCGGCCGAGCGGGAGTACCTGCGGGCCATGGCCGAGGCCGCGCTCGTGGGCTCGCTTGGGCACCAGGGGGATTCGTCGGGGGTTGGGTCGGCGGGGGTCGGGTCGGCGGGGGTCGGCTCGGCGGGGCGCGCCGGGGGGTCCGAGCTTTCGGCCGTGTCGACGTCGGCGGTCGCCGACTTGCTCGGGCGCAAGCCCCAGTCCCTTTCTCCCGCAAGGGATGCGCTGATCAAGAAGGGGTTGATCTTCTCGGCCGAGCGGGGGCAGATCGCGTTCACCGTGCCACACTTCGGGAGGTATCTGCGCGGGCAGGCGTGAGAGGGGCTGTCAACGGCGAGCGATTTTGAGACTTACCCCGGAGTATGAGACGGCGTGAGACGGATCGGCACGTCAGCGGCGGACTTCGAGACGTCAGCAGCGGAGTTTGAGACGCGGCCGACCTGTCACGTCACATCCCCATCTGTCGGTTGATCGCGGTGGCCCCGATCTCCACCGCGAGGTCGCGACCTGCGTGGCCGAGGTAGGAGGCGGTCTTGCTGAGCCAGCCCTTACGCTCAGGATCGGGCTCGCGGTCCGCCGCCTCATCAAGCGCCTTGACGAGGCGATCGGCGATCGTCTCTGCGGTCGGCCAAGCGCCGACCGCACGACGCGCGTGCCCCGTGGGCGCGCCGATGAAGATGATGTCCCCGGTCATGACCCGCTCCAGCTTGGAGATGTAGGGCGGCTCTTCGGAGTCCAGGGCTCGTAGGGCGGCTTGCACCATGCCCGTGTCGAAGCCTGTTACGGCCTCGATGGCGTCGGGGCCCATCGGGCTTCCCGTGTCTTCGTACACGTCGACGATCGCGCGGAGGACAGGCGGGTCGCGGTTCGTCCGGGTCTCAGTCATGGAGCCATTGACTCAGACGCCACCGACAACCCCGGGTTACGGGAAGTAGCTGCCGATCTTGACGAACGTCGGTCCGAACTCGTCATCGAAGACATAGAAGTAGTAGCAGGTGACCCGCCGCTCGGCCCGGTCCCACCCGAAATGCGGGGCCCCGCCGTTGCGGGCCTCGGTCGTGGTGCAGGTAGCCACCCGTTGGAACTCCTGCGCCCACCCGATCGCGGCCACCGCGGACCGGCCCGTGCTCGCCTGCCGAGCCAGGTACGGCCTCATCCGCTCGATCTTCCGCTCGCCCCTACCGAACTTGACCAACGGGATGCGGTTGTTCTCGGCGAACGAACGCACCGAGGCCCGGAACCGGTCACCGATCCGAGCGACCACCGCCGGGGACGGGATCGGGAACCCCCGCGAGGCCAGGAAACCCACCACCTGACCACCGACCTGCAGGTTCGGCACATAGCCGTTCAGGTAGATCCGGTCCATGCACTCCAGGTCCAGAACCACATGCCCATCCAGCACATCTGCCGTCCTCACCACACGCGTAGCCATCGGCTCACCCCCACAGGCCAGCCTCCCCCCGACAAGGCGAGAACACCAGAGCCGCGACGCCAGTCAACCGACCAACCCAACCACCGACCTCGGCGGTCCGAGGCGGAGCCTCGCTAGGTAACTACTCACGTCCCGGCGTGGGGTTGATGTGGCTGGTGGTTCGGTAGGTTCCGGGGGTGCCTGCTGCGTCGCTTGAGGAAGTCCTTGCGATGGTGGCGCGGCTGCAGGCGCGGGTGGCGGAGCTGGAGGCGAGCAACGCGCAGCTGGCAGCACGAAACGCCCAGCTTGAGGCGGACAACGTTGAGCTGCGGCGCCGGTTGGGGATCGACTCGAGCACCTCGTCGAAGCCGCCGTCGAGTGACCCGCCCGGGAAGGTGCCCCCGACCTCGTTGCGCAAGAGGAGCGGCCGGCCCAGCGGTGGGCAGGCGGGCCGTCCGGGTCGCACGCTGCGGCAGGTGGCTGACCCGGACGTGACGCGGGTGCACCGCCCGTCGGCGTGTGCCGGGTGCGCGGCCCCGCTGGGTGGTGAGGCGCCGGTGGTCGGGGCGCCGACCGTCCGGCAGGTGTTCGACCTGCCGCCGATCGAGGTGCAGGTGATCGAGCATCGGATGGTGGCGGTGGCCTGCGGCTGCGGGCACGTCACCCGGGCGGTGGCGCCGGTCGAGGCGACCGGCCCGGCGTGCTGGGGTCCGGAGGTGACGGCGGTCGCGGCGTACCTGGCGGCGGGCCAGATGATCCCGATCGAACGAGTCGCCGAGGCGCTGGCGGAACCGGCTCGGGGCCGAGGTGTCCACCGGGTGGGTCTCGACGGCGGCCGAGCGGGCCGCCGATGCGGTGCAGGGCGTCAACGAGCAGATCAAGGACCGGCTGGCCGACGCGCCGGTGGTGTTCCTGGACGAGTCGGCCACCAAGGTGAACGGCAAGCAGACCTGGTTTCATGTCGCGGCGACCGGCACGCTGAGCGCCTACCATGCCGATGAGCACTCGCGCGGGTTGAAGGCGATGACCGCGTTCGAGATCCTGCCCGACCGCGCCGGGGTGGTCATGCACGACGCGTACAGCGCCTACTACTCCATGGTCTACCCACAGCAGACCATCACCCACCAGCTGTGCATCGCGCACATCCAGCGTGAGCTGGCCGCCCTGGCCGAACACGACCCGGCCGCACGCGAGGACGGCTGGGCTCAGGACGCCGATGTGCTGATCGAGGACCTGTTCCGGTGGCGGGCCACCCACCGGGCCACCGGGAGCGACCAGCCTGCCGCCGTTCAAGCTGGCCAAGGCGAACCAACGCTGGGACGACCTGGTCGAACAGGCCCTGACCGCCCACCCCCCAAACGCGGCGGCCGGTGGCCAGCCCCACGGCCGGCGCCTGGCGCTACGCATGCGACGCCTACGCGATGACTACCTGCGCTGGCTGACCGACTTCACGCTACCGGCCACGAACAACACCGCCGAACGCGCCGTGCGGATGGCCAAGACCAAAACGAAGGTCTCCGGCGGGTTCCGCACCCTGACCGGCCTGCAACGCTTCGTGGCCCTACGCGGCTACCTCGACACCCTGCGCAAGAACGGCATCCCCGCCCTGCACGGACTCCGCAACGCCCTCACCGGACAAGCATGGATGCCCGCGTAACCCCGGCACCTGAGTAGTTACCTCGCTAGCGATCTGCCAAGGCTCCGCGTGTGCGCGATGAATCGCGACGATAGGACACGGCGCGAGCGGCATCATGCAGGCCATACGCGGCGATATGACGGCTATCACGCGACTCCGTGAGCCGATTCACTCTCGACAGATGTCGATCAAGTCTCAACACTGACGACGTTAGCAATCTGCTCTGCGATGTCGTCGATGCTGTACTCGCTGGTGCTCAGCGCAACCTTGTCGGCGAGGGAGGGACTGAAAGCCCGCACCTGTTCGCCGTCGATGTCGTGCCAAATCGGCAGGAGCGACTGCTCCCCGGCGATGGTGCGGGTGACCAGCCCGTCTAGCTCGTGGTTGGTCCACCCTTTGCGGAAGAAGTCTTTCGACAGAACGACGACACCGAAACGGCTCGAGCGGATGCCGTCGTCGATCTTGCGACGCAAACTGTGCCCAATCTTCATCTGTGCCTCGTCGAGCCAGACGGTAACGCCGCGGCGGGCGAGCGCGTCTCGAAGGGGTCGGGCCACCGCGTCCTTATCCTCGGCCGCGTGGCTGATGAACACATCCCAGGTCTGGCCGCCGAGCACGTCGCCGTCGGGCTCTTGCGGGTGACGGCGGAGCGCGACCTGCGCGGCGGGGTTGTCCTGTGCGGATCGGGCCGTCGGCAGGTACCCGCGCGGCGGTGGCTGGACGGCTACGCTCGACGCGATTCGACCGGCGTAGCCGCCTAGGTCGATCGCCACGACCCAGTGGCCGGTCGACGGGACGGGGATCCGGAACGGTGACTGGGTGACGCGACCACCGTGGTAGCGGTATCGGCGGCCCGCCTTATAGTTGTTGTATTCGACGCTGGTCATCAGTTGGACGTTGGCCTGGTTCTTCAGAGTCACGACGACAGTGGAGCCCTTCTTCACGCTCCCCAAGTCGTACCGTTGGTGCTCCATCCCGTGCGCCTACTCCCCTCTGGTCGCGGCACGCTGGCGAGCCGACTCGTGGGTCTGCTTGCGCACCGTGGCGTGGTTGATCTCGTCACGCAGCAGTGCCCGCCTCGACGGATCGCCCTGCCCCAGCCAGTCATCGAAGATCTTGGCCTCGGCGTCAATGGCCTCGTTGTCCTCGAGCTCTGAGGGGGTGAGGACCTCCTCGATCCAGTGCCACTGCAGTTCAGCTTCGGTCAACACAGCCACCGACTGTCGGCGGAGCAGTTCCAGTGGCATCTCAACGCGCGTGTAGTGCTTGATGAGCCGCTGCTGGAGCACGTAGATCCCCTTATGTGTCAGGGTGGCGATCCGACGCTCACGGGTGAGCAATTCGGCCGGCGCAGCAGTCACATCGACGAACTTGGTCGCGAAGCTGTCGCTGCCGATCAGTTCGACCAGGGGCATCACCCGCAGGCTGCCGTTCCAGCCGCTGCCCGCGACCACTTGGTGCGGCACAACCGGCGCCACCGTGATGCGCGGCGTCAGGTCCGGGCCGGTGCGCATCCCACAGGGGTGCGTGACGATCTGGACCATCTGGGGCTCGTCGCCGAATCCGGGCAAGACAACCTTCTCGAACACGTCACCCTGGAGGAGAGGACGTGCCCGGCTGGTCTCTCCGCGCTCTTCGTAGAGCGCCTCCGGCTCGATCTGGTCCATGGCGTCCCGTGCTTTACTCTTCCCGCCGTCGAATAGATCGTTCGCCGTCGCCGTCGAGGAATACCTCGAAGTCGCTGCGAGTCTCGCGCCAGTTCGGCCGGACCCGGTCGAGCACCTGCACTGCCTCCTGACGACGTTCCGCCAGATCCAGGAGCGCGTCGATGTGACCTTCGAGGTAGAGGTCCAAGGGTCGGATGTAGTAGCCGGCGGCGAGGGGCAAGTCCATCTCCATCCAGCCCGCCGGGTCCGCGATCGGGGCCTTCTCCTCCAGCACATCCATCAGGGCGGCGATCTGGGCGAGCTTGAGCCTGCTCCCCGGGCTGGCGTCGCCGCCTTTACGCCACTTGCGGATCGCCGAGACGCTCACACCCACGACCTCGGCGATGTCGGACCAGCCCATGCCGCGGCCGCCAGCGAGCTCCTCAAGCAGGTCGCCGACCGATTTCGCGGCCTTCTCGCGGGTGCGGTCGGCCATGTCCTGCTGGCGGACCTCGCCGTGCAGTTCATGCATCTCGCCATTGAGCATGTCGACCTCGGTGCGCAGGTAGTCCGCGCGCAGGGACAAAGCGCGTGTCTCGCTCGGGGCCGCTGGCGCGTAGTCCGATACCGCGCCGGCAATGGTGCCTGTGGGGACGCCACCGGCCGTGGTGCTGACGGTCATGACCTCTCTCCTCGGAACAGGGTTCGGGCTTCATCGGTGATGGAGCGCTGGAATGCGGTACCGCACGGCACGTGGACGACCGACAGAGAGTCGCTTACTACTTCGGCACTCAACTGGACCGTGTCCAAGCGGGTGAAATCACGAAACCCGTCGAAGTCCAAGACGAAGAACGGCCCGGACTCGACCGCCGCTCGCTTGAGGTGCTGCGGGACGACGATGGAGCCTTGGTCGAGCGCGGCGCAACGGACGTTGAGGCCGCGGCCCTCGCCCAGGTCGTAGGTGCTGATCGTTTGGGTCGACGTGGCCGGAAAGTCCTCGGGGCCAACCCAGAGGTGCCCAACCAGCCGCTCGTCAATCCACCGGCTCCACTGTCGTACGTCATCGACCGTCTCCGGTACCCGCACCTCGTCGATGTAACGAAGGCCGACCCGCTGCAGCGCGGGGAGGACTTTGGCCTCGACCAGCGCATCGCAGGCTGTGGTGATTGCCGTAAGGAGTTCCTCGAAGCTGTGGTAGGCGGTCGTTTCATAGGTGAGAGACTCAGACATGAGCGTCAGGCTCTCGGTGCTGCTGGAATTCTTGAGTACGACGCCAAGTCGCTCCTGGACTTGGGCTGAGCCGCCCAAGGTCAGATGGAAGTTGGCCTGCTGCAGTGGCTCGGCGAAGGGAAACCGGTCTTCTAGAGCGATGGCGATGTCGTCTTTGGTCTGCTGCTGCCGCAGACGAGCAGAATCTGTGAATCGGACCTCGGCTGCCACCAGGGCGAGGGGCGCGTTCGGGAAGACCTCACGGTTGGGGTACACGTAGGTAACCTACTCTCGTCGTGCCAACAGCGTACCCAGACACGTACCAATATCGCAACCAAAATCTGTACGCCCTGCCCAGCGTGCCGCCTGATGCCCAAGTAGACCGCCCCCTCTCGCGGCTCTGCTCGTGGCGGGTTGGCTGCTGCGGAGCCACCGGCTCGGTTGCTGATGCGCTGGTCGACCATCGAGCCCGACCCGTTCGCCGCGGGTGCCAGCGTGTTCCGACCTGCTTGATGATCCCCTGGGCACGCCGCCACGTCCTTCTGGGGGCGATAAGGCGTACTGCGCAGGGAAGCGACTGCCGGCGCCCACGAGCGGGCTCGGTGTGGCGGCCTGTCTCAGAATCCTCAGCTGGGCACGTCTCAGATTGGCCAGAGAGGACCAGGCGCTGTCTCAGAGTCGGTGATCGCTGACAGCGCCGTCGTCATCCTGCGGCGAGGCCGTGCTGGACGGCGATGGCGGCAAGACGCTTGTCCCGTGTCCACAGACGGCTGGTGGACAGCATCGTCGCGGCGAGCAGCTGCGCATCGACGTACCCGATACCGAGTCCGTGCAGCCGCTGGTTCTCGATCAGGGCCAGGACCTCGGCGTCGGTGGCGACGGTCGCCTGCGGGAGGTTGCGGAGCAGTCCGAGCACCTCGCCGCGTCGCGAAAGGTGCCCGAGTGCGAGCTCGCCGATCACCCACGGATGTGCCAGCACGAGGCCACCCTGCAGGAGCTCGACCAGCTCGGGGTCTCCCACGCGCAGATGGTCGATCCAGACCGACGTGTCGACCAGGATCACGTGGCTGTGGCCTGTCGCCGCGGGATGGGCTTCACGTCCGGCTCGCTGCCGGCCAGCCGGGCCAGCCGCCGTGCGCTCTCGCGCTCGATGAGCGCCTGCAGGGCCTGCCGGACAAGTGCAGTCTTCTCGGTCGTGCCGGTCAGACGCTGCGCTTCGGCGACGAGGTCGTCGTCCAGCGCGAGGGTCGTTCTCAAGGCTGCCTCCTTGTGCGCCATAGACACGTCATACGACATCAGATGATGACGATACACGTGCTTGCTGGGCTGCAGCCGGCCAGCGACCGCACCAAGCCGCGCATGAGAGGTCGCGACGCTGCGCCGCCGACGGTGACCAAGACAGACCTGTACCCCGACTACGTGGACGAGACGGTGCAGTACTACTCGCTCGATGACGAGCCAGACCGGCCTGCGCCGGCGCACCGCCATCGAGGCGATCCGGTGCGAGGTCATCGGCCGGGAACGCACCGAGGACGAGTGCGCCGAGCTGATCGAGCGCGCCGGGCCGTCCTACGACGCGGTCGAGCCGACTGCGACGCCGTGGTCCTGTCGCGTCGCCGGTCAACGAACCGGCCGGACGCGGCAGACGACCAGCTCTGCCGGCGCCGGCTCAGCCCAGGATGTCCTCCGCCGACGAGGCGAACAGGCGCTCGCCGGCCAGTGCGTCGATCCGTTCCAACAGCCGGTCGCCGTCCCTGAGAGACTTGGCGATGACGGGGAAGCTTCGACCGTCGGCCGTCACGACGCCTCGCATGCCCTCGGCACTGGCGACCCCGACGATGCCGTCCCAGGTGGCGCTCCCGGTCCGGCCCGACGCGGTGATCGAGAAGCCCGACTCGCCGACCCGGATCTCGAGGTCGCGCGGGCTCCGCGAAAGGGTCCTGCGCCGGTAGGTGTGTTCGCCGCGGAGGCTGTCCGAGGGGTACTCGTGCTCGTCCAGCGACGGCACGCCGGGGATGTCGTAGTCGCCCTCCGGGAGCAGCAGGATCGCACCGTCGCGGACGGCTGCAGCCGCCTCGCGGATCGCCTCGGGGGATGCCCCGTCGATGAGCTGACGTTGCGCGGCTCGGGTGCGCGGCGGCTCGCCGCGCAGCATCCGGGCAGCCTGCGCCAGGAGCCAGTCGGGCACCGAGCGCGGGTCGTCGAGGCCCTCGTGCAGGACCGCTCGCGTATGTGCCAGCTCCTCGGCGGTGGGGCCGTCTGCCGCGAGCCGGCCCAGGGTCTCCCACATCGTCCGCGCGACCAGGTCCATCTTGTCCTCGTGCCCGTCGCTCCAGACCGCGAGGAGCCCGTGCTCGTAGTCGATGCGTTCGCCGGCGGAGCCGATGTCGTAGGCGACGCCCTCCTTGTGGCGCAGCTCGTCGGTGACGCGCTCGGTGAGTATGGCGCCCAGCGCCGGCCCCACGTCGAGTGGCGTCACGCCGGTCAGGGCGGCGAACGGGCTCGACCCGACCAGGTAGGCGGGCAACGGCAGGTCGAGGGGCGGCGCGACGGGGAACCCTGCGCGGGGGCCGTCCGGCAGGGACACGTGCAGGCCCTCCGGAGGGGGTCCGGTCAGCACGAGAACCGCGTTGCCCCGGGTGAAGAACCGCGCCGCGTGCGCGACGACCATGTCACGGGAGATCTGGTCGGGGCCCGGGCCGACCGCCCCGGCCAGGCCCTGGGCGGTGACGCCGTACCGGTTCACCAGGCTCACGGCCACCGCGGGGTGGACGGCAGTCGCGCCCTCGGCCCGGAGCACCCCTGCCTCGCGGTCGAGGCGGTCTACCGGCAGGTCCGAGAGGGCGGCACACACGCGGTGGATGAAGTCGACGACCAGCTCGGGTCGGCCGGTCGCATGGAAGATCGTCGTGTCGAGGCGCACCTCGGCGTTGCTGTCGACCGGGCTCTTGGGCAGGGCGCCCATGGCGAGGTGCTCGATGAGGTGGGTGACGCCGGCCGTGCGGAACGTCTCGTGGCGGGCACCGACCCCGAAGACGAGAGCGACCGTCAGGGGAGCGGGTCCCTCCTCCCAGAGGGCGGGAACGTCGTCGATCGATGTCTGCTGCACCTGCGCATAGTAGGGGTAAGCACGTGGGGCTACGTCGGTAACGAATACGGTGCGGGTCTTCTGGAGTGACTACACGGCTCCGGGAGTGACCGCGTTTGGCGTAGCAGGATTCGTGGACTCGTTGGCGTTCGCGTTGCAGGTGGAAGCGGCAGTAGGTGCCGAACTCGTTGTTGGCGCGGACGGCTCGCAGGTTGAGGACCGCTCGACGTGCCCTGCAGCACACCTCCCCGCCGGCCGACCTACCCTCTCACACATGCCCGCTCAGCTGCGCCAGCCGGGTCGCGAGCGCGTCGACCATCGCGTTGGCGTGCTTGGCCGTCATCGCCGACCGGCGGTCGCCGCCCTGGCTCGACACCGGGAGCACGTCGATGTACAGCTTCGCGCCGCCGGCCAGCGCCCGCAGCGCGTCGACCTTGTCGCCGAAGGGCGAGCCGCTGCCCGGCGAGTAGTACTGCACCGTCTCGTCCACGTAGTCGGGGTAGAGGTCCGTCTTGGTGACCGCAATGACGAGCCAGACCGGCTTGTGCCGGCGCACCGCCATCGAGGCGATCCGGTGCGAGGTGATCGTCCAGTCCTCCAGCTCCGCGGCGAGCTGCTCCTCGCGGGTCGCGGCCGCCACGCCGGTGGTGCCCGCCGTCCGCCGCGGCGTCGCGTAGCCGTTGGCGACCACGTGGATCACCCCGTCCACCGGCTCGTCGTTGAACACCTCGTCGAGGGCACCGAGCCGGGTCGCCGCGTTGTCGCCCGGGACCACCAGGAAGCGGAAGCCGTGCAGCCGCGCCGAATGGCGCGTGCGGCGCTCCATCACCGCCGAGCCGACCGCGGCCGCGCCCTCGCTGGACGCGTGCCGGGTCAGCCGGTCCACGAGCTGGCTCTTGCCGACCCCGGTCATCCCCGTCACGGCCACCATCGGGAAGCGCCCACGCAGCAGCCGGCCCACCCGCTCCGGAGCCGACGCGAGCCCGGTCAGCAGACCGCCGAGCAGGGTCGCGCCCAGCGCGGTGTGGCCCGAGCTCGGGATGATCGTCCGGAATCGGGACGGGGTGTGGGACAACGCAGCCTCCTCGGCGTGCTGGTCAGGAGCCAGTCGGCAGCTCGAGCCTACGTTCCGTAGGGCGCCGGGTGCGCGCTCCCGGGGGCGTCGGCCCGGCGGGAGGCGACCTTACCGCGCGGGGCGGGTGGGCGGCATACGGCTGACGTATGCCGCTCAGCCCGTTCCCGAGGCAAGCCGCCCCGGGCGGGTGGCGGACGCCCGACGAGGTGGTCGGGCTGCGGTGGGGACGGCGACGACGGTCGAGTGGAGCGGGTCGATGGTCGTGTCGGCCCGGCCGCGGCGGGACAGGTAGCCGTGCCAGAGCAGACGGGCGGCGCTCGAGCGCAGCGGACGCCAGCGCTCGCCGAGACCGTCCAGCGCAGTGGGGTCGGGCACCTCGTCCAGCTCGAGCGCCTCGGCGGTGGCGACCTGCAGGGCTCGGTCGCCGACCGGCCACAGGTCCGGACGGCCGAGGCAGGCCAGCAGGTAGACGTCGGCGGTCCACGGGCCCACCCCCGGCAGTGCGAGCAGGGCCCGGCGCGCCTGGTCGTCGGGCTGCCGGGCCAGCAGGTCCAAGTCTAGGCTGCCGCTGCGCACCGCCTCGGACAGGGCGCGCAGGTAGCGGTCCTTCTGCCGCGAGACGCCGTCGGCGCGCAGCTGCTCGGGCGAGGTGGCCAGGAGCCGGTCGGGGACCATGGCGCCGAGGCGGTCGACGATCCGGCCGTAGGCGGCCGCAGCGGAGGCGAGGCTCACCTGCTGCTCGAGGATGAGCAGCACGAGGGCGGCGAAGCCCGCCGGTCGGGTCCACAGCCGGGGGCGGCCGTACTGCTCGACCAGCCGGGCGAGGTCGGGGTCGCGGGCGATCAGCTCGTCGACGGCTGCAGTGAAGGTGCGCTCGTCCATCGTCTCGCAGTCTGGCACGCCCGGGGTGGAGTGGTTCGGCCCGGCGGTGCGACATCGCCGGGCCGCGGCCGCGTCAGGCGTGGTGCCGGGAGCCCGTCCGCCCGCGCCGGGACCGGCCGAGCAGCCACGCGCCGCCGAGCACGACGAGCGCTGAGAACAGGCCCGGAAGTCCGAGCAGGCCGGTCAGGACGGCGAAGGAGACCACGGCGAGCAGCACGAGGGGGCCGCCTCGTCCGGTCCGGAGGGCCTCCTCGCCGAGGATGCGGTCCGCCCGGTCGGGCAGCAGCAGCCACGCGGTCAGGTAGGCCAGCACGCCGAAGCCGGCGAGCAGCGCCAGCACGACGGTCACCACGCGGACCGCGGTCGCGGACACCCCCAACCGGGCCGCCACGGCCGAGCACACCCCGCCGACCCAGCGGTCGGTGCTGTCCCGGCGCATCGGCTGGCGCCGTAGCCACGCGAAGAAGCGGTCCGCGGTGCGGGAGGTCGTCGGCTCGTGACCGGCGGCACCCGTGGAGTCGAAGTTCGGGTTCGGGACTGGGTTGGAGGTCATGTACCTACTGTCGCCCGAACCGGAGGCCCCCGCGATGAGGGTCAGCCCTGACCGTCCCCTGACCCGACCCCTGACCCGACCCGGAGCCGGGCTCGTGGTGGCTGCTCCCGGTTGCCTGCTCCGGCCCGGTACGCCAGGACACAACAAGTGCGGCGCGGGCGTCCCGCTCGTGCGGGGACCTGCGGGGCGGGCCGGACTTGTTGTGTTCTTCGGTACGCGACACTGCCGGCCGTTGGTCCGGTCGGGGGCGGATAGCATCGGTGCTCCACCCGCTGACCGTGCGGACGGCGGCCGACAGACGAGGAGCGAGGCATGCACGAGTTGTTCGGGTCGCTGAAGGCCGACGAGAAGGACCTGGTCCGCGAGACCGACCCGGACCAGATGGCCCTGCTGGACGAGGACGATCTGCTCGCGCTGCACTCCCGGATCCGCAAGGCCCGCAACAAGCACACGAAGAACTACCGCCGCCGGGCCGCCGCCCGCGTGGAGGAGGTCGGCGGGCGCGGCGAGGCCCGCCCGAAGAACCGCCGCGCGGCCGAGAAGGCCGAGGTCTTCGAGGACGCGCTGGCGAGGGTGAGCCACGAGGTCGACCTGCGTGCCCGCCAGGCCGCCGAGGACCTGAAGGCACAGCGACTGGCGGCCGCGCGCGCGGGCCGGTCGACCGGCCCCGGCTCGGTGACCGCAGCCGGTCCCGGGAACGACGGGGCGGGGGCCGGACGTGAGCCGGCCGCGTCCAAGACCCCGGCCGATCGCAAGCGGACCGCCTCGACCCGGGCCGAGGGCGCGCGCCGCCAGGCCAAGCGCGACAGCCGCTGATCCCACCTCAGGGTGGGGCGACCCGGCAGGTGCCGACCCGGTCGGGTCGGCACCTGCCGGACGGCGAGCTCTCGCCAGTGAGTCGAACGCTCCCCGCGGGAGTCAGTCGTCCTCGGCGAGGTCCTTGCCCTTGGTCTCCTTGAGGGTAAGGATCGTCAGTATCGAGATGACGCCCATCGCCATGGCGTACCAGTTGAACGCGTTGGGGTTGCCCGCGTCGGCGAAGGCGGTCTGGATCAGCCCTGCGGTGCCGCCGAAGAGGGCGACCGCGATCGAGTACGGGACCCCGAGGCCGGTCGCCCGGATCGAGGTGGGGAACATCTCCGCGTAGACGGCCGGCACGACGGCCGTGGTGCTGCCGAGCAGGATCAACGCGATCGCCATCGCGACGAACAGCTGCCAGGCCTGGTCCTTGACGAGCCAGGACAGCGGGAACATGAGCACCACGATCAGGACCGTGCCGATCAGCATGACCGGCTTGCGTCCGATCCGGTCGGACAGCGCTCCCCAGAGCGGTAGCACGATCAGGAAGATCAGGTTGGCGAACACCCCCGCCCACAGCGCCCCCTCGGCGGACATGTGCCGCACGGTGATCGAGTAGGCCGGAGCGGCGACCGCCCACGTGTAGTAGATGACGGTCAGGCCGATGACCAGGCCGATGACCTGCAGCAGCAGCTTGGGGTGCGCGAGGATGGCGCGGAGTACCGATGGGCGCTCGCCGTGGCCCTCGTCCTCCTCCATCTCGGCGTCCTCGACGAAGATCTCGGTCTCGGTCATCTTGGAGCGCAGGTAGAGCGCGTAGAAGCCGAACAGGCCACCGAGGATGAATGGGATGCGCCAGCCGAAGTCGCCCATCTGCGTCTTGTCCAGCAGCATTGCCAGGACCGCACCGAGCAGCGTGCCGAAGAGCACCCCGATGGTGCCGGAGAAGTAGATCAGGCTCGACCACAGGCCACGCTTCTCGCGCGGCGCCATCTCCGAGAGGTAGGTCTGCGCGGACGGGAGCTCGCCACCGTGGGCCAGGCCCTGCAGCAGCCGGCAGATCAGCAGGATGATCGGGGCCAGGACACCGATCGTGCTGTAGGTCGGGGTGATCCCGATGACGAGGCTGCCGACGGAGGCCAGCGCGACCGCGATGGTCATCGACAGCTGCCGGCCCTTCCGGTCGGCGATCCACCCGAACACGAACCCGCCGAACGGGCGCGCCACGAACCCGACGGCGAAGATCGCCAGGGTGGACAGCAGGTCGGTGACCGGGTCGCCGCTGTGGAAGAACTGGTGCGAGAAGAACGCGGCGAAGGTCGCATAGACGTTCCAGTCGTACCACTCCATCGCGTTGCCGGTACCGATGCCGACCAGGGTCTTGCGGGTGCTCTGCTTGTGCACCCGGATGTGGGCGGCCTCGACGGCTTGGCTGTGATGGGGCTCTACGGTCATGACGTTGCTCCTTGCTCGCTCGCCCGCGCCAGGCGGTGCACGGCCAGGCCGGCATACACGGCGACGCAGTCGGCCAGGACCGTGTCGTCGAACTGGGCCAGCGGTGAGTGGTTCATCGGCGCGGTTGCCGGGTCCAGTCCCGGCATGCAGGCGCCGACCCCGAGGAAGGCACCCGGAACCTCGGCGAGCACCCGGGAGAAGTCCTCCGAGCCGCTGATCGGCTCGTCCAGCCCGGCGTAGCGTTCCGCGCCGAGCAGCTCACGGACCACACCGGCGCTGAAGTCGACCTCGCCCGGGTCGTTGATCGTCGGCGGGTACTGGTTCTCGAAGAGGATCTCGGCGGTGACGCCGTGGGAGGCGGCCACGCCGTTGACCACCCGGGGGATCAGCTCGGTCAGCCGAGCCTCGGCCGCGGGGGAGAAGCACCGGACCGTGGCGTTGAGCTCGGCGGTGTCCGGGATGACGTTGCGCGCCGTGCCCGCCCGGAACACCCCGACGGTGAGCACCACCGGGTCGAACATGTTCATCCCGCGGGTGATCATCGTCTGCAGCGCGAGCACCATCTCGGCCGCGGCGGTGACCGGGTCGTGGGCCGCGTGCGGCATCGACCCGTGCCCACCGGCCCCTTGCACGGTGATGTCCAGTCGGTAGGACGCCGACAGCATCGCCCCCGGCCGGCAGACGAACGCGCCGGTGGGCATCATCGCGGAGAACACGTGCATCGCGTAGGCGTAGTCGGCTCGCTTGCCGGCGGCGTCGAGGACCCCCTCGCGGATCATCACCCCGGCGCCGTCATACCCCTCTTCGCCCGGCTGGAACATGAAGACGACATCCCCGGGCAGGCTCTCCCGGTGCCGGCTCAGCAGCCGGGCGGCCCCGATGAGGTTGGTGGTGTGCAGGTCGTGCCCGCACCCGTGCATCGCGCCGTTGGTCGAGGCGAACTCCAGGCCGGTCTCCTCCTGCACCGGCAGCCCGTCCATGTCGCCGCGCAGCAGCACCGTCGCGGGGTCCGCCTCGCTGCGCCGCCCGCCGCGCAGCACGGCGGTCACCGAGGTCGTCTCCGTTCCGGTGCTGATCTCCAGTGGTAGGCCCTCGAGCGCCTGGAGCACGCGCTGCTGGGTACGTGGCAGGTGCAGCCCGACCTCCGGATCCTGGTGGAACTGCCTGCGCAGCCCGACCAGCTCGCCCTGCATCGCGCGTGCTTCTTCTCGTAGGTCCATGGTGCTCCTCTTCCGGGATCGGACCGGCCGTCGGAACAGGGTCGATGGCGGCCGGTTGCTCAGGGAACGACACGAGACAATCGAGTGCCCGTCACGCTAGTCCCATCTGGTAACACCCGACAAGGTTTCCACGACGGTGTCGTACGGTGCGGCGCATCGCGCCATGTCCATCTCGCGCCGCTGGTCCCGGTTGCGGACGAGCCCCCCGACCGCCGACAGGTATGCCGCC
>NZ_JBDIAQ010000015.1:0-44121 GCF_039812505.1 Intrasporangium sp.
CCGCCCGGCCACCCACTGTCCCGCCACGGCCCGACTGCCCGAGGTACCGGGGGCGGACGGCCACCGGCTTCCCCGCCGCCCGGCCCGCGCGGGTGGCCGGTCCCGAGCCGGCCGGCCGCAATGGTGGCCGGTCGGGGCGGCGACCCGGCCACGACATGAGTGCCGGTTCCCCGGGGCCGGGGTGGGCGGCATACCCTCTAGGCGTGTCGACCACCGCCCGAATGAGCCTTCGTCTGCCCGCCGTCCGTGCCTCTTGGGTGCGCCCGATCCTGCTGGCCAACCTCGTCGGCGAGGTCCTCATCGTGATCACCGGCGGGATCGTGCGCCTGACGGGCTCCGGGCTCGGCTGCCCGACCTGGCCCGAGTGCGTGCCGGGCTCGTTCGTGCCGGTCCCGCACCAGGAGCAGGGGCTGCACAAGTTCATCGAGTTCGGCAACCGGACGCTTACCGGCATGGTCGGCATCCTGGCGATCCTCGCGATCTGGGTGGTGGTCACGCACTGGCCGAAGCGGCGCCGGATGCACCTCGTGGCGTATGGCGTCCTCGGCGGCGTCGCCGCGCAGGCCCTCGTCGGCGGGGTGACGGTGCGCACCGGCCTGAACCCCTTCACGGTGGCGTTCCACTTCCTGATGTCAATGCTGCTCGTCGCGCTCTCGACCGCCCTGGTGCGCGGTGCGCAGGACGAGGAGTCGGGGCCGGGCGCGCTGCTCGTCCACCCGCTGGCCCGCACGTTGGCGTGGGGCACCGCGACCCTCGGTGGGGTGGTTCTCGTGCTCGGCACGATCGTCACCGGCTCGGGGCCGCATTCAGGCGACGCGGTGACCCCGGCACGCACCGGCTTCGACCCGCGGATGGTGGCCTGGCTGCACGCCGACACGGTGATGCTCTTCTGCGGCCTGGTCGTCGCCTCTCTGGTCGCGGTGCGGCTCACCACCAAGGACTGGCGCGCCCGGCGAGCCTGGAACGTCGTGCTGCTGGTCACGGTCCTGCAGGGCGCGATCGGCTACGTCCAGTACTTCACCGCCCTGCCCGAGCTGCTCGTGCTGGCCCACATGGTCGGTGCGACCGCGCTCGTGATCGCCCTGACGTACGGGGTCCTGAACCTGCGACGCAACCCGGTCTGAGCCGCGCAACGATCTGGACCGCGGGACGTCCCGAGCCGCGCGACCCCCGCCGTTGCGCCGGGTCGGTGCCGGCCACGGTCAGTGCAGGCCGGGCAGGGCCAGGTACCAGATCGGGTCGAGCGCGACCCCGACGAACAGCACGGTCAGGTACGTGATCGAGTAGTGGAACAGGCGCATCGGGCGGAGCACCTTCTGGGGGGCACCGGCCCGGGCCCTGGCCCACAGGCGATGGGCCTCGACGAGGAACAGCGCCCCGGACCCCAGGGCCGCGACCGCGTAGATCCAGCCCATCGGCTGGACCACGACGAGCGCCAGCGAGGTGAGCACCATCGCCCAGGAGTAGAGCACGATCTGGCGCGCGACGACGACGAACCGCTCGACCACCGGCAGCATCGGCACGTGGACCGAGGCGTAGTCGCGCCGGAAGCGCATGGACAGCGGCCAGTAGTGCGGCGGCGTCCAGAAGAACACGACCATGAACAGGATGAACGCCGACCAGCTGACGGTGTCGGTGACGGCCGACCACCCGATCAGGACTGGCATGCACCCGGCGGCGCCGCCCCACACGATGTTCTGCTTCGTGCGTCGCTTGAGCAGCAGGGTGTAGCCGACGACGTAGCCGAGGATGGCCAGCACCGAGAGCGCCGCACTCAGCCAGTTGACGAAGAAGCCGAGCCAGAGCGTCGACACGACACCGAGGACGGCCCCGAAGGTCAGGGCCCCGGCCGGGCTGATGGTGCCGGTGACCAGTGGTCGCCTGCTCGTACGATGCATGACCGCATCGATGTCGCGGTCGATGTAGCAGTTGAGGGTGTTGGCCGAGCCGGCCGAGAGGGAGCCGCCGACCAGCGTCGCGAGGACCAGCCACAGGTCCGGGACCCCGCCGTCGGCCAGAAACATGACCGGGATCGTCGTGATGAGCAGCAGCTCGATGATGCGCGGCTTGGTCAGGGCGAGGTACTGCCCCGCCATGAAGCGCAGGCCGGTGCCGCCCGGGCCTCGCAGTACCGAGAGGTCCTCACGGGGGTCCACGGTTGTCACTGCAAGGTCCTCGATTGCTGCTCGACTGGTTGCTGCTCGGCTGGTGCTGCCCGACGCGGCCTGCGACTGGACTGGCTTGCCCCAACTACGCGGGTGCCGGGTCCGGGGCGCTCCGACGGCAGTCTAGCCCGTGGGCCGGACGAAGAAGGATTGGCCGGAGCGGCCCGGGGCGGGACCCCTGTCGCGGGCCGCCCGGACCGGTGCCGCATGTGTCGTGCGACACACCGAGGGTAGTCTCGGAGCCAGTACGCACCGCAAGACGCAGTACGCACCACAGCAACTCTTCCCGAAGGAGAACCGCCCCGTGACCAGTAGCGCGACGAACGCAAGTACCCAGCCCCCGCGGGAGCCGACGTCCGACACGACTGGCCTGCTGGCCCAGCGGGACCCGTCGCTGGCGCTCCCCGTGTGCGGCAAGGCCGGCTGGAACGAGCTCGACATCCGGGCCGTCGACACGGCACGCGTGCTCGCCGCCGACGCCGTGCAGCGGGTCGGCAACGGGCACCCGGGGACGGCGATGTCCCTGGCTCCGGTCGCGTACCTGCTCTACCAGAACGTCCTGCGCCACGACCCGGCGGACCCGGCGTGGCTGGGCCGCGACCGCTTCGTGCTGTCCTGCGGGCACTCCAGCCTGACCCAGTACATCCAGCTCTACCTGTCCGGCTACGGCCTGACGATCGAGGACCTGGAGGCGCTGCGCACCTGGGGCTCGCTGACCCCGGGGCACCCCGAGGTGCACCACACCCCCGGGGTGGAGATCACCACCGGGCCGCTCGGCTCGGGCCTGGCCTCCGCGGTCGGCATGGCGATGGCCCAGCGGCGGCAGCGCGGCATGTTCGACCCGGACGCGGAGCCCGGGAAGAGCCCGTTCGACCACCACGTCTACGTGATCGCCTCCGACGGCGACATGCAGGAGGGCGTCACCCACGAGGCGTGCTCGCTGGCCGGCCACCAGCAGCTCGGCAACCTCACGGTCGTCTACGACGCGAACCAGATCTCGATCGAGGACGACACGGACGTCGCCTTCTCCGAGGACGTCGGGGCCCGGTTCGCGGCCTACGGCTGGCACGTCGAGACCGTCGACTGGCGCGGCACCGGCGACGGCGCGGCCTACGTCGAGGACGTCGACGCCCTGCTGGGCGCGATCCACTCGGGCCGGGAGCACCCCGACCAGCCCACCCTCGTGGTGCTGCGCACGATCATCGCGTGGCCGGCTCCGACCAAGCAGGACACCGGCAAGTCGCACGGCTCGGCCCTCGGCGTCGACGAGGTCGCCGGGACCAAGACCGCCCTCGGCTTCGACCCCGCCCGGTCCTTCGCCGTGGAGCCGGCCGTCCTCGAGCGGGCCCGCGAGGTCGGGCAGCGCGGCAAGGAGCTGCACGACGAGTGGACCCAGGGCTACCGCGCCTGGCGCGAGGCCCACCCCGAGCGGGCCGAGCTGCTCGACCGCGTCCTGACCGGAGAGCCGCCGGCCGGGCTGGCGCAGGCACTGCCGGAGTTCCCCGCCGACGCGAAGGGGATGGCCACGCGGGCCGCCTCGGGCAAGGTGCTCACCGCCCTGGCCGACGTCATGCCCGAGCTCTGGGGCGGCTCGGCCGACTTGGCCGGGTCCACCAACACCACGATGACCGGCCAGCCCTCGTTCCTCCCGACCAACCGGCAGACCCGCGAGTGGAAGGGCGGCCCCTACGGGCGCACCCTGCACTTCGGTATCCGCGAGAACGGGATGGGGATGATCCTGAACGGGATGGCGCTCGAGGGGCTGAACCGGCCCTACGGCGGCACCTTCCTGATCTTCTCCGACTACATGCGCCCGGCGGTGCGGCTCGCCGCGCTGCAGGCCGTGCCGGTCGTGTTCGTGTGGACCCACGACTCCGTCGGTCTCGGCGAGGACGGCCCGACCCACCAGCCGATCGAGCAGCTGGCCGCGCTGCGCGCCATCCCCGGCCTCGACATCGTCCGACCGGCCGACGCGAACGAGACGGCCGTCGCCTGGGAGACCATCCTGCGCAACCCGACCCGGCCGGCCGGTCTGGCCCTGAGCCGACAGGCCGTGCCGACCTTCGACCGGTCGCGGATGGGCAAGGCGTCCGGGGTCGCCAAGGGCGCCTACGTGCTGGTCGAGGAGTCCCGGACCGGCAGTCCCGACGTCATCCTCGTGGCGACCGGCTCCGAGGTGCAGCTCGCCGTCGAGGCGGCCGAGCGCCTGGAGCAGGACGGCACGGCCACCCGGGTCGTCTCGATGCCGTGCCGGGAGTGGTTCGAGCAGCAGCCGAGCTCCTACCAGGAGGAGGTCCTGCCGTCCCAGGTGCGGGCCAGGGTGTCCGTGGAGGCGGGAGTCTCCTTCGGCTGGCACGACATCGTGGGAGACGCCGGGCGCACCATCAGCATCGAGCACTTCGGGGCCTCGGCGGACTACAAGACGATCTTCCGCGAGTTCGGCCTCACCGCCGATGCCGTGGTCGAGGCGGCGCGCGACTCGGTCGAGGCGGCGACCGCGCCGGTGCACGCACCGGGCATCACCGAGACCAACCCCGACCGCCGCACCGCGCACGGCGGCACCGATCCGGCCACCAGCGCGCACCAGCGACCCGCAGACAAGAGAAAGTGACGAGCATGAGCAACCCCAACCTGCAGGCCCTCACCGACGCCGGAGTCTCGATCTGGCTCGACGACCTCTCGCGCGACCGCCTTCAGACCGGCAACCTCAAGCAGCTCATCGAGGAGAGCCACGTCGTCGGCGTGACCAGCAACCCCTCGATCTTCCAGGCCGCCCTGTCGAAGGGCGACCGCTACCGCGAGGACCTCACCGCCCTGACCCGCGCGGGCAAGTCGGTGGAGGAGATCGTCTTCGACCTGACGACCTCTGACGTGCGCGATGCGTGTGACCTGTTCCTGCCGATCTTCGAGTCGACCGACGGCATCGACGGGCGGGTGTCGATCGAGGTCGACCCGCGGATCGCCCACGAGACCGAGCCGACGGTACAGGAGGCCAGGCACCTGCACGCCGCCGTGGACCGGCCCAACGTCTACATCAAGATCCCGGCCACCAAGGCCGGCCTGCCGGCGATCGCCGCGACGCTGGCCGAGGGGATCAGCGTGAACGTCACGCTGATCTTCTCGCTCGAGCGCTACCGCGGCGTGATGAACGCCTTCCTCGAGGGGCTCGAGCGGGCCCACCGCGCCGGCAAGGACCTGCACAGCATCACCTCCGTCGCCTCGTTCTTCGTCTCGCGGGTCGACACCGAGGTCGACAAGCGCCTCGACGCGATCGGCACCGACGAGGCCGCGGCGCTGCGCGGCAAGGCCGGCCTGGCCAACGCGCGCCTGGCCTACGAGGCCTTCGAGGAGGTCTTCGCCACGCCGCGGTGGAAGTCGCTCGAGGCGGAGGGCGCCCGGGTCCAGCGGCCGCTGTGGGCCTCCACCGGTGTCAAGGACCCCGCCTTCCCCGACACGCTGTACGTCACCGAGCTCGTGGCACCGAACGTCGTCAACACGATGCCGCAGAAGACGCTCGAGGCCACCGCCGACCACGGCGAGATCCACGGTGACACCGTGACCGGCACCTACGACGAGTCCCGGGCGACGCTCGACGCGCTCGAGCACCTCGGCATCTCGTACACCTCCGTCGTCGACCTGCTCGAGGACGAGGGTGTCGCGAAGTTCGAGAAGGCCTGGGACGAGCTGGGCGAGGGCGTCAAGGCCGAGATGGCCAAGGCGGGCGCATGAGCAGCAGCCTGTCCGTCACCGCCTCCGGGGCGGCCGCCGACGCGGTCTCGAAGCACGTGCCCACGCTGGTGCGCGACCACGTCGCGAGCAAGCTCTTCGGACAGGACCCGACCCTCTGGGGTGCGGACGCCGAGTCCGAGGCCCGAAAGCGGCTGTCCTGGGTCGGCCTGCCCCGGTCCTCACGTCCCCTGGTGGGCGAGATCGCCGCCCTGCGGGACACCCTGACCGGACGGGGTCTCGACCACGTGGTCCTCTGCGGGATGGGCGGCTCGTCGCTCGCGCCGGAGGTCATCTGTGCCACGGCCGGGCGCGACCTGGTCGTGCTCGACTCGTCCCATCCCGACTACGTGCGCTCCGCGCTCGCTGACCGGCTCGAGCGCACCATCGTGGTGGTCTCGTCCAAGTCCGGCTCCACCGTCGAGACAGACTCGCAGCGCCGGGCCTACGAGCAGGCCTTCCAGGACGCCGGGATCGACCCGGCCGAGCGCATCGTCGTGGTGACCGACCCCGGCAGCCCCCTCGACCGCGAGGCGCGCGAGCGCGGCTACGCCGTGGTCAACGCCGATCCCGACGTGGGCGGGCGCTACTCCGCGCTCACCGCGTTCGGCCTGGTCCCGAGCGGGCTCGCCGGGGTGGACGTCGAGGCGCTCCTCGACGACGCCGAGTCCGTGGCCGACCTGCTCGCCGCCGACGACGAGGCCAACCCGGGCCTGCGGCTCGGTGCGGCGCTGGGGGGCACGCAGCCGCTGCGCGACAAGGTGGTCCTGCTCGACCAGGGCTCCGGGATCGTCGGGTTCCCGGACTGGGCCGAGCAGCTCATCGCCGAGTCGACCGGCAAGCTGGGGACCGGCCTGCTGCCGGTGGTCGTCGCAGGCGGCGACGACCGCGAGGTCGGCGACCCACCGGCCGACGTGACGATCGCCCGGCTCGTCGGCCCGGACGACGACACCCGCTCCCCGGGGCAGGCCGGGTCCGAGGTCCGGGTGGCCGGCACGCTCGGTGCTCAGATGCTGCTCTGGGAGGTCGCGACCGCGGTCGCCGGGCGGCTGCTGGGCATCAACCCGTTCGACCAGCCCGACGTCGAGAGCGCCAAGCAGGCGGCTCGCGACCTGCTCGACCAGGGAGCCGGGTCCGGCTCGGCGCCCGACGCGACCGACGGCGCCGTGGAGATCCGGGCGCTCGGCGGCGACTGGCTCGGCACCGCCGCCACCGTCGACGACGCCGTCTCGGCGCTGCTCGGCCGGCTCGACGCGGGCAGCGGGTACGTCGCGGTCATGGCCTACCTCGACCGTCTCGACGACGCCGCCCTGGCGCAGTGCCGGCAGTGGGTCGCCCAGCGGACCGGCCGCCCGACGACCTTCGGCTGGGGGCCCCGGTTCCTGCACTCGACCGGGCAGTTCCACAAGGGCGGCCCCGCGGTCGGCGTCTACCTGCAGATCACCGCCGACCCACGCGACGACCTTGCCGTGCCGGGCCGCAGCTTCACGTTCGGCCAGTTCATCGCGGCGCAGGCGGCCGGCGACGCGAACGTCCTGGCGGCGCACGGCCGACCGGTGCTGCGCCTGCACCTCACCGAGCACGACCGCGGACTCGCCCAGGTGCGCTCCGCGCTCGGCGGTGGGAGCGCATGAGCCCAGTCAACATAGCCCCGGGCGCCAACCCTCTCCGGGATGCCGAGGACAAGCGGCTCCCCCGCATCGCGGGACCCTGCGGGCTGGTCCTGTTCGGGGTGACCGGCGACTTGGCCCGCAAGAAGCTCATGCCGGCCGTCTACGACCTGGCCAACCGCGGTCTGCTCCCGCCGGGGTTCTCGCTCGTCGGCTTCGCCCGCCGGGACTGGGCGACCGAGCAGTTCGGCCAGGTCGTGCACGACGCGGTCCGCCAGTCGTCCCGCACACCGTTCTCGGAGGACGTGTGGCACAACCTGTCCGAGGGCTTCCGGTTCGTCCCGGGCACCTTCGACGACCCGGCCGCCTTCGACCTGCTCGCCGACACCATCGCCGGGCTCGACCGCGAGCGCGGCACGGGCGGCAACCACGCCTTCTACCTGTCCATCCCGCCGGGCTTCTTCGCCCAGGTCTGCGAGCAGCTCGAGCGGTGCGGGCTGACGAAGGCCGAGGGCCACAGCTGGCGACGCGTCATCATCGAGAAGCCGTTCGGGCACGACCTGAGGAGCGCGCAGGAGCTCAACGCGGTCGTCGAGGGGGTGTTCCCGCCGGACTCGGTCTTCCGGATCGACCACTACCTGGGCAAGGAGACCGTGCAGAACCTGCTGGCCGTCCGGTTCGCCAACCAGCTCTTCGAGCCGGTGTGGAACGCCAACTACGTCGACCACGTGCAGATCACCATGGCCGAGGACATCGGGATCGGTGGCCGGGCGGGGTACTACGACGGCATCGGGGCGGCCCGCGACGTCCTGCAGAACCACCTGTTCCAGCTCCTCGCGCTGACCGCGATGGAGGAGCCGGTCTCGTTCGAGGCCCGTGACCTGCGCGCCGAGAAGGAGAAGGTCCTCTCCGCGGTCCGGATCGCCGGCGAGCTGGACAAGGTGGCCGCCCGCGGGCAGTACACCGGAGGCTGGCAGGGTGCCGACGAGGTCGTCGCCTACCTGGCCGAGACCGGTGTCCCGGACGGCTCCCGCACGGAGACGTTCGCCGCGGTCAAGCTCGAGGTCGACACCCGCCGGTGGGCCGGGGTCCCGTTCTACCTGCGCACCGGCAAGCGGCTCGGCAAACGGGTCACCGAGATCGCGGTGGTCTTCAAGCGCGCGCCGCACCTGCCCTTCGAGCACACCGCCACGGAGGAACTGGGCCAGAACGCGATCGTGATCCGGATCCAGCCCGACGAGGGCATCACGCTGCGGTTCGGCTCGAAGGTCCCCGGCGGCCAGATGGACATCCGCGACGTGACGATGGACTTCGGCTACGGCCGGTCCTTCACCGAGGCCTCCCCCGAGGCCTACGAACGGCTCATCCTCGACGTCCTGCTCGGCGACCCACCGCTGTTCCCCCGCCACGAGGAGGTCGAGCTGTCCTGGAAGATCATCGACCCCCTCCTGCGGCACTGGGAGAAGTCCGGGGCACCCGAGCAGTACCAGCCGGGCCACTGGGGTCCGGAGTCGGCCCACGCCATCCTCGAGCACGATGGGCGCAGCTGGAGGCTGCCATGATCCGGGACCTGAGCGACACGACCACCACCGAGGTCAGCAAGACCCTGATCAGCCTGCGCAACAACGTCGGCGCGATGGCCCTCGGACGGGTCCTCACGCTCATCATCGTCATCGACGACACTGACGCGAGCGAGGCGATCGAGACGGCCAACCACGCCAGCCGCCAGCACCCGTGCCGGATCATCGTCGTCATCGCCGGCGACCGCCGCGGGCGCAAGCGGCTCGACGCGCAGATCCGGCTCGGCGGTGACGCCGGGGCGAGCGAGGTCGTCGTGATGCGGCTCTACGGCCCGCTGGCCAACCACGGCCCGAGCGTCGTCGTGCCGCTCCTGCTGCCCGACTCGCCCATCGTCGCGTGGTGGCCCGGCGAAGGACCCACGGACGTGGCCAAGGACCCGATCGGCCAGATGGCCAAGAGACGGATCACCGATGCCGCACAGCACCGCAACCCGCGCAACGTGCTTCGCAAACGGGCCCAGACCTACACCCCCGGCGACACCGACGTCTCGTGGACCCGGCTGACCCGGTGGCGCGGCCTGCTTGCGGCCACCCTCGACCAGCCGCCGTTCGAGCCGGTCACCGGCGGGGTCGTTGCCGGCGCCCCCGACTCGCCGTCGACCGACCTGCTCGCCGCCTGGCTGACCATCCGGCTGCGCGTGCCGATCCGCCGGGTCTCGACCGCTCGCGGCTCGGGCATCAGCGCGGTCCGGCTCGAGCGCAGCAGCGGCCCGATCGACCTCGTCCGCCCCGGGGACAAGGTGGCCACCCTCTCCCAGCCGGGTCAGCCGGACCGCCGCATCGCCCTCCCGCGCCGGGGCGAGGCCGAGTGCCTGGCCGACGAGCTGCGCCGGCTCGACCAGGACGACACCTACGCCGAGGCGCTGCTCGACGGGCTGGGTCAGCTCACCCCGGTGCGGATGACCGCGGACGAGGCCGCCCGGGCCGGTACCGGCCCGGACATCGCCGCGGCCAGGCGTCTGGCTGCGCGGCTGCTGCGCGCCGACGAGGCCGAGGGCGGGTCCGAGATGGTCACCGCACCGCCGACCCCGGACGCGTTCGACGGCTGAGCCGGGGCCGACCCGGCGGCATGGCTGACGCTCGGCGCCCGGGCCCCGGCCCCCGGGTCACTGGATGAGGCCTCGGTCGCGCAGCGCGGTCAGGGCCTCGCGCAGGATGGCGGCGCCGTCGGCGTCGCTGCGGCGCTCCTTCACGTAGGCCAGGTGCGTCTTGTACGGCTCGACCCGCGGCGGGGCCGGCGGGTTCTCGCGGTCCTGTCCGGCGGGGAAGCCGCAGCGCGGGCAGTCCCACTGCTCCGGCAGCACCATCCCGGGCTCCTGCGCGAAGCTGGGCCGGGTCTCGTGCCCGTTGGAGCACCAGTAGGAGATGTGGACCCGTGGCGCGGACTCGCCGCGCTCGGCCTCGCCCATCGGCCCGGCCCCCACGCGGCTGCCCCGGATCGCGTTGCCACTCGCCATGCTCCTCGCCCTCTCTCAGGTCGCGAACCGGGTCAGCAGGCCCAGCCCGATGATCGCCGCGGCCCAGACGACCGCGATGGCGATCGTGAACCGGTCGAGGTTGCGCTCCGCGACCGACGACCCGCCCAGGGACGTCGACATGCCGCCGCCGAACATGTCGGACAGGCCGCCACCCTTGCCCTTGTGCAGCAGGATGAACAGCGTCAGGACCGCGCTGGAGACCACCAGCAGGACCTGGAGCACGATGCGCACCGCATCCACCAGTGTCACTCCATCTCGATCGATCACCGGCTCGGGTAACCGAGCACCCAGACAGGATACCTGCCCGCAGGTCAGGCCGCGGTCACGTGGTCGCGGTAGCGGCAGATCGACGCGAACTCGACCGGGTCGAGGGAGGCGCCACCGACCAGAGCGCCGTCGACGTCGTCCTGCGCCATGATCGCGGCGATGTTGGCGGCCTTGACGCTGCCGCCGTAGAGGATCCGCACCCCGTCGGCGAGCTCGGACCCGTAGAGCTGTGCGAGCAGCTGTCGGATGGCGCCACACACCTCCTGCGCGTGCTCGGGCGTGGCGACGTGGCCGGTGCCGATCGCCCAGATCGGCTCGTAGGCGATGACGATCGAGGCGGCCTGCTCGGCCGGGAGCCCCTCGAGCGCGGCCCGCAGCTGTCCGGTGACGTGGGCGACCTGGCCGTCTGCCTGGCGAACGGTCAGGTCCTCGCCGCAGCACAGGATCGGGACGAGCCCGTGGGCGTATGCCGCTCGCACCTTGGCCGCGACGACCTCGTCGCTCTCGTGGTGGCCCTCGCGCCGCTCACTGTGCCCGACGACCACGTAGGTGCAGCCGAGCTTGCTCAGGAAGGCGCCCGAGACGTCGCCGGTGTAGGCGCCGGACGCGTGCGGCGACAGGTCCTGACCGCCGTAGCGCACCTCGAGCCGGTCGCCCTCGACGAGCGTCTGGACCGAGCGCAGATCGGTGAAGGGCGGCAGCACGACGACCTCGACGGCGGCATGGTCGTGTCGCGCGTCGCGCAGGGTCCAGTCGAGCTTCTGCACCAGGTGGGTGGCCTGGAGGTGGTCGAGGTTCATCTTCCAGTTGCCCGCCATCAGCGGGATGCGCCCGGTGGGCTGCGGGTCTGCCATCATGCGTCACCTTCCTCGAGGACGTGCAGGCCGGGCAGGTCCTTGCCTTCGAGGTACTCGAGGCTGGCTCCGCCACCGGTGGAGATGTGCCCGAAGTCGGCATCGGCGAAGCCGAGCCGGCGCACCGCTGCGGCGCTGTCGCCACCGCCGACGACGGTGAGGGCGCCGGTGGCCGTGATCTCGACGAGCGACTGCGCGATCGCCTTCGTGCCGGCCGCGAAGGGGGCCATCTCGAAGGCGCCCATCGGGCCGTTCCAGAAGACGGTGCGGCAGTCGGCCAGCCGCTCCGCGAAGAGCCGGGCCGACTCGGGCCCGATGTCCAGACCCATCTCGTCGGGCGGGATCCGGTCGGCCGGCACGACCCGGTGCGGGGCCGCGGCGCTGAAGGCGCCGGCGACGACGATGTCGACCGGCAGCACGATCTCGACGCCCTTGGCCCGCGCCTCGTCGAGGTAGCCGCGCACGGTCTCGACCTGGTCGGCCTCGAGCAGGCTGGTGCCGACCTCCAGACCCTGCGCCTTCAGGAAGGTGAAGACCATGCCGCCCCCGACCAGGAGGCGGTCGGCGGTGCCGAGCAGGCTGCCGATGACGCCGAGCTTGTCCGAGACCTTGGCCCCACCGAGCACGACGGCATACGGCCGGTCCGGGTCGCGCGTCAGGCGGCGCAGCACGTCTACCTCGGCGGCGACGAGGCCGCCCGTCGCGTGGGGCAACAGCTTCGCGACGTCGTAGACGGACGCCTGGGCGCGGTGCACCACGCCGAAGCCGTCGGAGACGAACGCGTCGGCTAGAGCGGCGAGCTGCGCGGCGAACTCGGCGCGCTCGCCCTCCCCCTTGGCCGTCTCGCCGGGGTTGAACCTGAGGTTCTCGAGAAGTACGACCCCGCCGTCCGGCACGGCCTCGACGGCGGCGCGGGCGCTCGGCCCGACCGTGTCGGCGGCGAAGGCCACGGGCCGGCCCAGGACGTCACCGAGCCGCTCGGCCACAGGGGCGAGCGAGTAGGCGGGGTCGGGCGCTCCCTTGGGCCGGCCGAGGTGGGCGCACACGATGACGCGGGCGCCCTGCTCGGCCAGCCGGAGGATCGTCGGCGCCGAGGCGCGGATCCGGCCGTCGTCGGTGATCGTGCTGCCGTCCAGGGGGACGTTGAGGTCGGAGCGGACGAGGACCCGCTTGCCGCGCAGGTCCCCGAGGTCGGCGATCGTCTTCACGTCGTTCCTCCGGTCGTCGGTGGGGTCGGCGCCAGCCGGGTCAGAGGCCCTGGCCGACCAGCCGGATGAGGTCGACGAGCCGGTTGGAGTAGCCCCACTCGTTGTCGTACCAGCCGACGACCTTGACCTGGTTGCCGCTGACCTTCGTCAGGCCCGAGTCGAAGATGCACGAGGCGGCGTCGGTGACGATGTCGCTCGAGACGATCGGGTCCTCGGTGTAGACGAGGTAGCCCTTCAGGGGTCCCTCGGCGGCGGCGCGCACGATCTGGTTGACCTCCTCGACCGAGGTCTCGCGTGGTGCCTCGAAGGTCAGGTCGGTCGCCGAGCCGGTCGGGACCGGCACCCGCAGCGCGTAGCCGTCGAGCCGGCCCTTGAGCTCCGGGAGCACGAGCGCGACGGCCCTGGCCGCGCCGGTCGTGGTCGGCACGATGTTGATCGCGGCGGCCCGGGCGCGGCGCAGGTCGCGGTGCGGCCCGTCCTGCAGGTTCTGGTCCTGGGTGTACGCGTGGATCGTCGTCATCAGGCCCTTGACGATGCCCAGGCCGTCGTTCAGCGCCTTGGCCATCGGGGCCAGGCAGTTCGTCGTGCAGGACGCGTTGCTGATGATCGTGTGCCTGGCGCTGTCGTACTGGTCGTCGTTGACGCCCATGACGATGGTGATGTCCTCGTTCTTCGCCGGGGCGGAGATGACGACCTTGCGGGCGCCGGCGTCCAGGTGCGCCCTCGCCTTCGTGGCGTCGGTGAACAGCCCGGTCGACTCGAGGACGACGTCGGCGCCGAGCTCACCCCAGGGCAGCTTGGCCGGGTCGCGCTCGGCGAAGGAGCGGATGACCTTGCCGTCCACCTCGATGCCGCCCTCGACCACCCTGACCTCGCCCGGGAAGCGGCCGAGGATGGAGTCGTACTTGAGCAGGTGGGCCTGGGTGCCGTCGTCGCCGAGGTCGTTGAACGCGACGACCTCGATGTCGGCGCCGGCAGCCTTCAGGGCCCGGTAGAAGTTGCGACCGATGCGGCCGAAGCCGTTTATGCCAACGCGAACTGTCACTGCTGTCAACCTCCGAGACGGACTGTGCGGTTGTGTCGAGGGGATGTCTGTCCTCCTCCCTGCACCCTAGTGCCTGCCGGCAGGATGGCCCGCCTGTCGACCGAGCACCGGGACCGCCCGTCGGACTGGTCAGAGGTCGAGCAGGTCGGGGCCGAGGCCGGCCTCGGTGCCGGGCACCCCGAGCTCCTCGGCCCGCCGGTCCCCCATGGCCAGCAGCCGCCGGATCCGGCCGGCCACGGCGTCCTTGGTCATCGGCGGGTCGGCCAGCTGGCCCAGCTCCTCCAGGCTGGCCTGCTTGTGCTCGATCCGCAGCAGGCCGGCCTCCCTGAGGTGGTCCGGGACGTCGTCGCCGAGGATCTCCATGGCCCGCTCGACCCGGGCACCCGCGGCGACCGCGGCCCGCGCCGAGCGACGCAGGTTCGCGTCGTCGAAGTTGGCCAGCCGGTTGGCCGTGGCCCGCACCTCCCGGCGGATCCGACGCTCCTCCCACGCGAGCACCGCGTCGTGCGCGCCGAGCCGGGTCAGCATGGCGCCGATGGCGTCACCGTCACGGATGACCACCCGGTCGACGCCACGCACCTCGCGGGCCTTGGCGGGCACGCCCAGCCGGCGCCCCGCCCCGACCAGCGCCAGGGCGGCCTCGGGCCCGGGGCAGGTCACCTCCAGCGCGGCGGAGCGCCCCGGCTCGGTGAGCGAGCCGTGCGCGAGGAAGGCACCTCGCCATGCGGCCTCGGAGTCGCAGGCGGCCGCGCTGACGACCTTGGGCGGCAGCCCGCGCACCGGGTGCCCGCGCGGGTCGACCAGGCCGGCCTGGCGAGCGAGCGCGCCACCGTCCTCGACCACCCGCACCACGTAGCGGGAGCCGCGCCGCAGCCCGCCGGCGGCCAGGACCAGCACGTCGCTGTGGTGTCCGTAGACCTCCGAGATGCTCCGACGCAGGCGCCGGGCGGCGTTCGCGGTGTCCAGCTCGGCCTCGATGACGATCTGCCCCCCGACCAGGTGCAGGCCGCCGGCGAACCGGAGCATCGCGGACACCTCGGCCTTGCGACAGCAGGTCTTGGTCACGTCCAACCGCGAGAGCTCGTCCTTCACCTTCGCTGTCATGGCCATGCGGGTCATCCTGCCACTCGGCCCCGTCCTCGGCTCGTCCAAGACCCACGTCCGCGGCCCGAGGGCCGGTCGAGCCGAATCGGTTGCGGTGTCGGAGTGTTCGGCGGGTCCGGGCGATCGGCGGCGGTGGCCGGGCGGGGGTCAGCAGATGACGTCACGCAGGGCGGCGGCCAGGCGCAGCGGGTCGTGGACGGTCGGGTTGCCCCGTGCCGCGACCGGTGTCACGACCAGCTCGGCGCCCAGGTCCTCGGCGGCCGACCGTAGCGACGAGGCGTCCCCGACCACGGACGGGTCGGCGAGCACGACGTCCAGGCGCAGCTCCGGCGCGTTGGCCGCCAGCGAGGCCAGGTGGTCCTCGGCCAGGAAGTCCGGTGTCTCGTCGCTGCCGACCTCGAGGTTGAGGGTCAGCACCTTGTGGGCGTGGGTCTCGTTGAGCGCATCGGCGAGGTCCGGCACCAGCAGGTGCGGCATGACCGAGGTGAACCACGACCCGGGACCGAGCACGACCCAGTCGGCCCGGGCCACCGCGTCGAGCGCCTGCGGACACGGTCTGGGGCAGGTCGGGACGATCCCGATGGACAGCACCCGGCCCGGTGACGACGCGACCCGGTGCTGGCCCCGGATCTCGACGACCCGGTCCGGGTGGGCCGGGTCGTGGCCGACGATCTCGGCGATGATCTCGAGCGGCTCGGCCGCCATCGGCAGCACCCGACCCCGCGCCCCGAGCAGCCGGCCCACCAGGTCGAGCCCGTCGACGGTGTCGCCGAGCAGCTCCCACAGGGAGACGATCATCAGGTTGCCGAGCGCATGCCCCCGCAGGTCGCCGTCGCCGGCGAACCGGTGCTGCAGGACGTCACGCCAGGTGTGCCCCCACTCCGAGTCGTCGCACAGCGCCGCCAGCGCCATCCTCAGGTCACCCGGCGGCAGGACGTGGAAGTCGCGGCGCAGCCGACCGCTCGAACCGCCGTCGTCGGCGACCGTGACGATGGCGGTGATGTGGTCGGTGAGCAGGCGCAGGGCCGAGAGGGTGGCCGAGAGGCCGTGCCCCCCGCCGAGCGCGGCGACGCGCGGCTGGACCGGTGCCGGCGCGCGGACCCGTCCGGCCGGACCGACGGGGGCCCCGCCGGGCCGGGCCGGTCGCGGCCGCCCGGGGCCCGGTTGCTGGGTCATTCCCGGCCCAGGTCCCGGTGCACCACGAAGGTGTCGACGAGGGCGCGGTCGAGCCGGTCTGCGAGCGCCTCGGCCATCGCGACCGAGCGGTGCTTGCCGCCGGTGCACCCCACGGCCACGGTGACGTAGCGGCGACCTTCCCGGACGTAGCCGGCCACCATGGTCCCGAGCAGGGCGTCGGCCCGGTCGAGGAACTCGGGCGCGCCCTGCTGGGCCATGACGTAGCCCGAGACCCGCTCGTCCCGGCCGGTGAGGGGTCGCAGCTCCGGGATCCAGTGCGGGTTGGGCAGGAACCGCATGTCCAGGACGATGTCGGCGTCGAGGGGCAGGCCGTACTTGAAGCCGAACGACATCACGGCGATGCGCAGCTGGGCGGTGCGGTCCCCGGAGAAGAGCGAGTTGACCTTCGCGGAGAGCTGGTGCACGTTGAGGCCGGAGCTGTCGATGACCACGTCCGCGCCCGAGCGAAGGTCGACGAGCATCGTGCGCTCCTGCTGGATGCCGTCGAGCAGCCGGCCGTCGCCCTGCAGCGGGTGGGGCCGCCGGACGCTCTCGAACCGGCGCACCAGCGTCTCGTCGGTGGCGTCGAGGAACACGACGCTCGGGTGCTCGCCGTGCGCCTTCATCCCGTCGATCGCGGCGGCCAGGTGGGTGAACCAGAGGCGGGAGCGCACGTCGACGACGACGGCGACCCGGCGCAGCGCAGCCTCCGGGTTGCGGGCGATCGCCTGGTCCCGGAGGGCCGCCAGACCGGAGAGCATCTGGGGCGGCAGGTTGTCCACGACGATCCAGCCGAGGTCCTCGAGGACGTTGGCCGTGGTCGTGCGCCCGGCGCCGCTCATCCCCGTCACGATGACGATTGGCGAGTCGGGCAGGGAGACCGGCGTCGGACTGCTCGGTGCGGTCATTCGAGAACTTCTCCCGTCGTGAGGTTGACTGCGGGCTGCGGGCCGGTTCCGGCCAGGTGGGCGGCAACGGCCTGGGCCAGCGCCGGGCCGATACCGGGCACGGTCGCCAGCTCGGCCGGGCTCGCCGCGCGAAGGTGCCTGACCGAACCGAAGTGGCGCAGCAGCGCCCTCTGCCGGGCAGGCCCCAGACCCGGGATGCCGTCGAGCGCCGAGCTGGTCATCGCCTTCGAGCGGCGCTGCCGGTGGAAGGTGATCGCGAAGCGGTGGGCCTCGTCGCGCAGCCGCTGGAGCAGGTAGAGGCCTTCGCTCGTGCGCGGCAGGACGACCGGGTAGTCGTGCCGCGGTAGCCAGACCTCCTCGAGGCGCTTGGCCAGCCCGGCGAGGGCCACCTCCTCGATCCCGAGCTCGTCGAGCACGGCCTGCGCCGCGCCCACCTGGGGCCGGCCGCCGTCGACGACGACGAGGCTCGGCGGGTAGGCGAACCGCCGCGGCCGGCCGGTCTCGGGGTCGATCGGGCCGCTTCGCCGCCGCTCGCCGTCGTGCTGCTCGCCGTAGCCCCGTTCGCCGTCGCCCATCGCGGCGGCCTGCAGGTCGAGGTCGCCGGACCCCTCGGCCTCCTCGAGGTAGCGGCGAAAGCGTCGCCCGAGCACCTCCCGCATCGCGGCGGTGTCGTCGATGACGCCGGCATCCGCACCCGCCTCACCGACGGCGCCGCGGACGATGAAGCGGCGGTACTCGCTCTTGCGGGGCAGCCCGTCCTCGAAGACCACCATGCTGGCCACGACGTTGGTCCCCTGGACGTGGCTGACGTCGTAGCACTCGATCCGCAGCGGCGACTCGTCGAGGGCGAGGGCCTCCTGCAGGTCCTGCAGGGCCTGGCTGCGCAGCGTCAGGTCGCCTGCCCGGGCGACCTTGTGCCGCGCGAGCGACTGCTGGGCGTTGCGGGTGACCGTCTGCATCAGGGTCTTCTTGTCGCCGCGCTGGGGCACCCGCAGGTCGACCCGCGCGCCACGCAGCCCGGCCAGCCACTCCCGGCTCGCCTCCACGTCGACCGGCAGGACGGGCAGCAGCACCTCCTTGGGGACGGCGTCGGCCTCGCCGTACACCTGCTGGAGCAGGTGGCCCACCAGCGTGGGCAGGTCCTCGCTCTCCTTCTCGACCACCCAGCCGCGCTGGCCGCGGATGCGCCCGCCGCGGACGTGGAAGACCTGCACGGCCGCCTCGAGGGGGTCGTCGGCCAGGCCGAAGACGTCCGCGTCGGTCGCGTCGCCGAGCACGACGGTCTGCTTCTCGAGGGCCTTGGTCAGGGCCGCGACGTCGTCGCGCAGCCGGGCCGCCTGTTCGAAGTCGAGCTGCTCGGCCGCCTCGCGCATCCGGGACTCGAGCCGCCGCACGAAGCGGCTGGTGTTGCCGGCCATGAACTCGCAGAAGTCCTCGGCGATGGCCCGGTGCTCCTCCGGGGTGACCCGCCCGACGCAGGGTGCCGAGCACTTGTCGATGTAGCCGAGCAGGCACGGGCGCCCGCTGGTGTGGGCCCGGCGGAAGACGCCGCTCGAACAGGTGCGAACCGGGAAGACCCGCAGCAGCAGGTCCAGCGTCTCGCGGATCGCCCACGCGTGGCCGTAGGGCCCGAAGTACCGGGTCCCCTTGCGCTTGGCCCCACGCATCACCTGGGCCCTGGGGAACTCCTCCCCCATCGTGACCGCGAGGTACGGGTAGGACTTGTCGTCCCGGTACTTGACGTTGAACCGCGGGTCGAACTCCTTGATCCAGGAGTACTCGAGGGCCAGCGCCTCGACCTCGGTGCGCACGACCGTCCACTCGACCGAGGCGGCCGTCGTGACCATGGTCGCGGTGCGCGGATGGAGCGCCGCGATGTCCTGGAAGTACGAGGAGAGCCGCGGCCGCAGCGACTTGGCCTTGCCGACGTAGATGACCCGGCCGTGCTGGTCCCGGAAGCGGTAGACGCCCGGCTCGAGCGGGATCTCGCCCGGTCTGGGACGGTAGGTCGACGGGTCCGGCACACCCCTACTCTAGGTTCTGGACCGCGGCGAGCGCCCGGGCGCGTCACGGTACGGAGATGCTCGACCCGGTGACGGTCACGGACAGGGTGGTCAGCCCGCGCGGGGCGGGGCCGGCGATCCGCGCCCCGGTGGTCGCGTCGAACGTGCTGCCGTGGCAGGGGCAGCGGATGACGTTGTCTGCGATCTCGTTGACCTCGCACCCCTGGTGCGGGCAGACCGCGTCGAACGCCTTGAACGTCCCCCGAGCGGGCTGCGTGATCACCACCCCCGTCCCGGCGATGACCTTCCCGCCGTCGACCGGGATGTCGGCGGTCGGTATGCCGCTCACCGGGCTCGGCGTCGCACCCTCGCCAGGGCCGCCCGAGCCGGAGCAGGCCGCCAGCGCGGTGGCGGCCGCCACCGCCCCCGCCCCCAGGACCACCCGCCGGGTCGTCCCCGTCGCGGCCTCGCCGTCCCGGCCGTCGCCGGCCCAGCCGCCGTCGTCCCGGCCGTCGCCGGGCCGGCCGCCGTCGTCCAGCCTGTCGCGGCTCACGCGCTCGCCTTCCGCTTGGTGGTCCGGGCCAGGGCCCGGGCCGCCGCCGACGGGCGCGAGCCCGACCGGGTCGCCCGCTCGGGGGCCCGGGCGGTGCGGGCCAGGACGGGGGCGAGGAAGCGGCCGGTGTGGCTGGCGGCCACCTCGGCCACGGCCTCGGGCGTGCCGGTCGCCACGACCGTGCCGCCTCGTGAGCCGCCCTCGGGCCCGAGGTCGATGATCCAGTCGGCGTTCTTGATGACGTCCAGGTTGTGCTCGATGACGATGACGGTGTTGCCCTTGTCGACCAGGCCCTGCAGCACGGCTAGGAGCCTGCGGATGTCCTCGAAGTGCAGGCCGGTCGTCGGCTCGTCGAGCACGTAGACGGTCCGGCCGGAGGAGCGCTTCTGCAGCTCGCTGGCGAGCTTGACGCGCTGTGCCTCCCCGCCGGAGAGCGTGGGCGCCGGCTGGCCCAGCCGGACGTAGCCGAGGCCCACGTCGTTGAGCGTCGTCAGGTGGCGCGCGATGGCCGGCACCGCCCCGAAGAACTCGGCGGCCTGCTCGATCGGCATGTCGAGGACGTCGGCGATGGTCCGGCCCTTGAAGTGGACCTCGAGCGTCTCGCGGTTGTAGCGGGCGCCGTGGCACTCCTCGCACGGCACGTAGACGTCGGGCAGGAAGTTCATCTCGATCTTGATGGTGCCGTCGCCCGAGCAGGCCTCGCAGCGGCCGCCCTTGACGTTGAAGGAGAACCGGCCCGGCTGGTAGCCGCGGATCTTGGCCTCGGTGGTCTCGGCGAACAGGCGCCGGATGTGGTCGAAGACGCCGGTGTAGGTGGCCGGGTTGGACCGGGGGGTGCGTCCGATCGGGCTCTGGTCGACGTGCACGACCTTGTCGAGCTGCTCGAGGCCGGTCACCGCCCGGTGCCGGCCGGGGACGTGCCGCGCGCCGTTCAGCCGGTTGGCCAGCACGTTGTAGAGGATGTCGTTGACCAGCGTCGACTTGCCCGAGCCGGACACGCCGGTCACCGCGACGAGGTTGCCCAGCGGGAAGCTCACGTCGATGTCCTGCAGGTTGTTCTCGCGGGCTCCGCGCACCTTCAGCTCGCGCCCGTCGTGCCCCCGCCGGACCTGCGGCGTGGGGATCTCGCGTCGCCCGGAGAGGTACTGCCCGGTCAGCGAGTCGGGGTGCGCGATCAGGCCGGCGACGGCACCGCTGTACACGACCTGGCCGCCGTGCTCGCCGGCGCCCGGGCCGATGTCGACCACCCAGTCGGCGGCCTCGATGGTGTCCTCGTCGTGCTCGACGACGATCAGGGTGTTGCCCAGGTCGCGCAGCCGGGTCAGCGTCTCGATCAGCCGGTGGTTGTCGCGCTGGTGCAACCCGATGGACGGCTCGTCGAGCACATAGAGGACCCCGACGAGCCCGGAGCCGATCTGGGTGGCGAGCCGGATCCGTTGGGCCTCGCCGCCGGACAGCGTGCCGGCCGGCCGGCTGAGCGAGAGGTAGTCGAGCCCGACGTCGAGCAGGAACCCGAGGCGAGCCTGGATCTCCTTTATGACGCGCTCGGCGATCTGCCGCTCGCGCGGGCTGAGCTCGACGTGGTCGAGGAAGCGCTTGGTCTCGTCGATCGAGAGGGCGCACACCTCGGCGATGTTGCGCCCGCCGACGAGGACGGCCAGCGACTCCGGCCGGAGCCGGGCGCCCCGGCACGCGGGGCACGGCACCTCGCGCATGTACCCCTCGTAGCGGTCCCGGCTCCAGTCCGACTCGGTCTCGCCGTGACGCCGCTTGATGAACGGGACGACGCCCTCGAAGCCGGTCGTGTAGGACCGCTCCCGACCGTAGCGGTTGCGGTAGCGGACGTGCACCTTGTAGTTCTGCCCGTTCAGCAGGGCCTCCCTGGCCCGGGTCGGCAGCGAGCGCCACGGGGTGTCCATGGAGAACTTCAGGTCGTCGGCCAGGGCGGCCATGACGCGCTGGAAGTACTCGGCGGAGCCCGAGCCCTGGCCCCACGGGGCGATCGCGCCGGCCGCGAGGGAGAGGTCCGGGTCGGGGACCACGAGCTCGGGGTCGACCTCCAGCTCGGTCCCGATGCCCGTGCACGTCGGGCAGGCGCCGAACGGGGAGTTGAACGAGAAGGACCGGGGCTGCACCTCGTCCACGGCCAGCGGGTGGTTGTTGGGGCAGGCCATCCGCTCCGAGAAGCGCCGCTCCCGCGGTGCGTCCGGCTGCTCGTCGGCGCGGTCGACGAAGTCGATGAGCACGACGCCGCCCGACAGCCCGAGGGCCGTCTCGACCGAGTCGGTGAGCCGCCGCTTGGCACCGGCGTCGTCGCCCTTGGCCACGAGGCGGTCGACCACCACCTCGATGGTGTGCTTGCGCTGCTTCTCCAGACGCGGTGGCTCGGTCAGGGTGACGACCTCGCCGTCGACCCGGGCGCGGGCGTAGCCCTTGGTCTGCAGCTCGGCGAACAGGTCGACGAACTCGCCCTTGCGGCCCTGCACCACGGGGGCCAGGACCTGGAACCTGGTGCGCTGCGGCAGGGCGAGCAGCTGGTCGACGATCTGCTGCGGCGACTGCTTGGTGACCCGCTCGCCGCACACCGGGCAGTGCGGCCGGCCCGCCCGGGCGAACAGCAGCCGGAGGTAGTCGTAGACCTCGGTGATGGTGCCGACCGTCGAGCGCGGGTTGCGGTTGGTCGACTTCTGGTCGATCGACACCGCGGGCGAGAGCCCCTCGATGAAGTCGACGTCGGGCTTGTCCATCTGGCCGAGGAACTGGCGCGCATAGGCCGAGAGGGACTCGACGTAGCGTCGCTGGCCCTCGGCGAAGATCGTGTCGAAGGCGAGGGAGGACTTGCCGGAGCCGGACAGGCCGGTGAAGACGATGAGGCTGTCGCGCGGCAGGTCGACGGAGATGTCCTTCAGGTTGTGCTCCCGGGCACCCCTGACGACGAGGGCATGCGGGTTGGCGGATGCCTTGACGGTCACGCGCTCCATGGTAGGTGCCCCTGCGGACACTCCCTCCCCGGACGTTCCCGTACGAGACGGTCCGGGCGCGGGAGCACGCCTTCGCGGCCACAGGCGTGCGCGGCATACTCCACGTCATGGCCGTGACGAACGCAACCCCGATCGCGGACTACGCCGTGCTGGGCGACCGGCACACCGTCGCGCTGGTCAGCCGGGGCGGCTCGGTCGACTGGCTCTGCCTGCCGCACTTCGACTCGCACGCCTGCTTCGCGGCGCTGCTCGGCACGCCCGACAACGGCCGCTGGCTGCTCGGGCCGGCCGACGCGCACGCCCGCAGCACCCGGCGCTACCTGGCCGACAGCTTCGTGCTCGAGACGGTGCACGAGACCGGTTCGGGCCGGGTCCGGGTCACCGACCTGATGCCGCTGGCCGACGGACGCGCGGACCTGCTCCGGGTCGTCGAGGGGCTCGAGGGAAGCGTCCGGATGCGGCACGAGTGGGTGGTCCGGTTCGGCTACGGCGCCACCCGCCCGTGGATCAGCCGGCACGTCGAGGACCTGGAGGGCGGCGAGAGCCGGCTCGTCACGGCGGTCGCGGGGCCGGACATGCTGGTGCTGCGCGGCACCCGGCTGCCGACCGCCTCGGGCGGACGGCACGTCGACGAGTTCGACGTGGCGGCGGGTGACCGGCTGACCTTCTCGACCACGTGGGTCCGCAGCCACGAGAAGGTTCCCCCGCCCGAGCCGGTGCGGCCCCGGCTGGTGGCCACCCTCGCGGAGAGTCGCCGGTGGGCCGCCCGCAGCAGGTACGACGGGCCCTACCCCGAGGCTGTCGCGCGGTCGCTGCTCGTGCTGCGCCTGCTCACCGACGGCGTGACCGGAGGCATCGTCGCCGCGCCCACGACGTCGCTGCCCGAGGACTTCGGCGGCGCCCGCAACTGGGACTACCGCTTCTGCTGGCTGCGCGACGCCGCGCTGACGCTGGAGGCGCTCGTCGGCTGCGGCTACCTGCACGAGGCCGAGCACTGGCGCAGGTGGCTGCTGCGCGCCATCGCCGGCGACCCGCAGGACATGCAGATCATGTACCGGGTCGACGGCGGCCGCGAGCTGCTCGAGCGCGAGCTGCCCCACCTGCCCGGCTACGCCGGCTCCCGTCCGGTCCGCACCGGCAACGGCGCGGCGGGACAGCGCCAGACGGACGTCCTCGGCGAGGTGATGATCGCCGTCCAGGACGCCCGCCGCCGGGGCATGCCGGAGGACGAGCAGGCCTGGGCACTGCAGCGGGCCCTCGTGGACAACCTCGCCGAGCACTGGGACGAGCCGGACAACGGCCTCTGGGAGATCCGGGGGCCGCTGCGCCGGTTCACCCACTCGCGGGTCATGGTCTGGGCCGCCCTCGACCGGGCCGTCCGGGCGGTCGAGGACCACGACCTCGACGGCCCGGTCGAGCGGTGGCGGGAGCTGCGCGACCGGGTCCGCGACGAGGTGCTCACCCGGGGCTGGAACGAGGAACGGCAGAGCTTCGTGCAGCACTACGACACGACCGAGGTCGACGCCTCGCTCCTGGTCATCTCGAGCGTCGGCTTCATCGCCGGCGACGACCCGAGGATGCTCGGCACCATCCACGCGGTCGAGCAGGACCTGATGCCGCACGGGCTGGTGCTGCGCTACCGCAGCGAGTCGGGCGTGGACGGCCTGCCGGGTACGGAGCACCCGTTCCTGGCCTGCTCGTTCTGGCTCGTGCAGGCCTACGCGAAGGCCGGCCTGGTCGACCGGGCCACGGCCCTGATGGACCGGCTGGTCGGGCTGTGCAACGACGTCGGCCTGCTCTCCGAGGAGTACGACCCGACCGGTGGGCGCATGGTCGGCAACTTCCCGCAGGCCTTCTCGCACCTGACCCTCGTCGGCGCCGCGCTCGCGCTGTCGGAAGCACTCGGAAGGCAGTCCCATGGACCGAAGTGACGTCACGAGCCGGCTCGTCGACGAGCAGACCGACCGGCTGCTGACCACCGTGGGCGCGCTCACCGACGCCGACGTGCGCGGCCCCTCGCTCTGCGACGGATGGTCCCGGGGGCACGTGCTCGCCCACCTGGCCCGCAACGCCGAGGGCATCGCCCGGGCAGCCCGGGCCGCGACCGCCGGCTCGGGCGAGCCGATGTACGCCGGCGATGCGCAACGCGAGGCCGACATCGAGGCCGGCGCGGGGCGCCCGGCCCACGAGCTCGCCGAGGACGTACGGCGCACCGCCGCCGAGCTCGCACCGGTCCTCGCCCGGGTGCACCCTCTCGAGCTGCGGGACGTGACCTTCGAGCGGACGCCCGGCGGCGAGCACGTCTTCGCCGCGCGGCTGCCCTTCATGCGGCTGCGCGAGGTGGCGGTCCACCACGTCGACCTCGACGCCGGCTTCGGCTTCGCGGACATCGACGGCGCGGTCGGCGAGCTGCTTCTCCGGGACGCGGCACGACGGCTCGAGCTGACCGACGGTAGCCCGGGACTGCGGCTGGAGACCGCGGAGGGCGACCGGGTCATCGTCGGTGACGGCCGCCTGACCGTCCGGGCCCGGCGGGCCGGGATGCTCCGGTGGCTGCTGCGCCGCGACCCGCGCGAGGTGACCGGCGACGGCCCGCTACCCATGCTGCCGAGGGGGTTCTGAGCGATGGGATACACCGGGAAGGTCCGGCCGGGCGGACCGGCCGACGTGCGCGAGCTGCCCCGCCTGACGATCCGCAAGCTCTCCGTCTCGGAGATGCACAACAACGTGTACCTGCTCTCCTGCCGGGCCACCGGGGAACAGCTGCTCGTCGACGCCGCCGACGAGCCGGACCGGATCATGCAGCTGGTCGCCGCCGGGGGCGGGTCGCTCGGCACCGTGGTGACGACCCACCAGCACTGGGACCACGTCCGGGCCCTGCCGGACGTCGTCGCCCGGACCGGCGCGCGGACCGTGGCCGGGCGCGAGGACGCCGCGGCGCTGCCGGTGCCGGTCGACGTCGAGGTCGACCACGGCGACAGGGTGTCCTTCGGCGCGGTCGACCTCGACGTGATCCACCTGCGCGGTCACACGCCGGGCTCCATCGCCCTGGCCTACCGGGACCCCGACGGGTCGACGCACCTGTTCACCGGGGACTCGCTCTTCCCGGGCGGCGTCGGGGCCACGCACTACCCGGGGCAGAGCTTCGAGGCACTCATCGCCGACGTCTCCGCCCGGGTCTTCGACGTCTACGACGACGACACCTGGTTCTACCCCGGTCACGGCGACGACTCGACGATCGGCGCCGAACGCCCGCACCTGCCGGAGTGGCGCGACCGCGGGTGGTGAGCCGGTCGCGCCACCGGTCAGCCGCGCGGGGACGGCCCGGCGGCACCGGCCGTGGCCTCGGCGGCCGTGCGGGTGGCGGCGGGGCGGCCGGAGCGGCCGGCCCAGGTGGACCGGATGTGGCCGATGTGCCGGGTCATCAGGCGGCGCATCTCGGCGCCGTCCCGGGCGAGTGCGGCGTCGACCATCTGCTCGTGCTCCTCGGACAGCTGCGCCAGCACGCCGGCCGCGACGAGGGCCTCGAGGCCGTAGAGCCGGGAGCGGTGGCGCAGGTCGCGGATGACGCTCACGACGTGGTCGTTGCCGTGCAGCGCCAGGAACCGGGTGTGGAACTCGTTGTCCGCCTCGGTGTAGGAGACCAGGTCGTTGCCCGCCGCAGCCTTGGTGATCCGGCGCGCCAGGGGCCGGAGCCGGCGCACCTCCGTCGCGACGGGCCCCACGCACCGCTCCGCGACCAGGCCCATGACGGGGATCTCGATGAAGCCACGCAGCTCGGCGATCGCGTCGAGCTCGTGGTCGTCCAGCTCGGTCACCCGGAAACCCTTGTTGCGCACCACCTCGACGAGGCCCTCGCCGACCAGGTCGAGCATCGCCTCGCGCACCGGCGTGGCCGAGACGCCGAACTCGGCGGCCAGCTTCGGTGCGGAGTAGACGTGCCCGGGGCGCATCCGGCCGGTGATGAGCAGGGCCCGGAGCGTCTCGGCGACCTGCTGGCGCAAGTTGGCCCGCTGGTCGAAGCTCGGCAGCCGCAGCGCCGGCCCCGCCGTCCCGGCCTGCCCCGGCCCGTCGTGCGCCGTCTCCCTCTGCGGTGTCGCCCCGCCCCGCGGTGTCATCGTCGCTCCCTGTCCCTTCGCCCGGCCCGCTACCGCAGCACGAACCCGGGGACGAGCTCGTCGCGCGGGTCCACCACGAACGAGCCGTGGCCGAACCGGTGCGCGGTCCCGGTCACCTCGACGACCACGGCGTCGTGCCCGTGCGCCCGCACCCGCCGGGCCACCCGGGCCCGGAACCGGCTGCCCACGATCGAGTCGTGCACCAGGACCGCGCCGTCCGGCAGCCGGCCCGCCAGGCTGAGCTGCGCCACCCGGGCGGCGGTGCCGGAGCCGCACGGCGACCGGTCGACCTCGCCGTCGGCGAACACCGTGACGTTGCGCTGGTGCAGCGCGCCCTCGGCCGTCAGGCCCTCGAACGGCGCGCCCGCCGCGGTGTCGCCGGGTTCGACGTCCTCGTGGAAGATCGTGCCGTAGACCCCCGAGAGGCGCGCATCACCCGGGTGCTGCGCGGCCCCGAGCGCGTTGAGCCCGTCCCGGATCTGGCGCCCGAGCGCGATGAGCTCGGGCAGGTCGGCCGGACGCACCCGCAGCCCGACCGCGGCGGCGGGGACGGCGGCATACATGGCGCCGCCGAAGGCGATGTCGCACGTCACCGGGCCGCGCCCGGTCGTCACGTCAATGCCGCGGGCATGTACCCAGCTGGGGACGTTCACGAAGGACACGTCGCGGATCTCGTTGTCCCGGAACGCGACCCGGGCGACCACCCGGCCGGAGGGGACGTCGATGACGACGTCCCGGGTCCCGGACAGCTGCGTCGGCACGAGACCGGACTCGACGGCCCAGACCCCCAGCGCGATCGTGCCGTGACCGCACGCGGTCGAGAAGCCGTCCTTGTGCCAGAAGAGCACCCCCAGGTCGGCGCCGTCGTCGTCGGGCTCGGTGACGAAGCCGCCGTACATGTCGGCGTGGCCGCGGGGCTCGGAGCAGAGCAGCCGCCGGACCCGCTGCACCGGCGCGCTGCCGATCGCCGCGACCCGCTTGTCGGCCACGGTCGCCCCGGGCAGCGGCACCGTCCCGGCGGCCACGACCCGGAACGGCTCGCCGCCGGTGTGGTAGTCGTCGGTGTGGAACCGGACGGGCAGGTCACGCACCGGCCCGGCCCTCGGCTCGTGCGCTGCTGCCCATCGGGTCCTCTCCTGCGGACGGCCGCTGCCGGCGCCGCCCGCTCGGGCCACCTGTCCCGGGCGGCTCACCTATGTCGTGTGACATTGCACAATCTAGGGACGGGCCGCGCCCGCTGACAAGGGCGCGCGGGGCCGTTGCCGAACCGTGACCCTCCCCGCCCGCCGGCCGTCGTCGCCGCCCGGGTCAGAGCTCGAAGCCCGCCGGGAAGGGGTCGCTGGGGTCGAGCAGGTACTGGGCGGTGCCGGTGATCCAGGCCCGGCCGGTGATGCTGGGCAGGATGCCGGGCCGGTCACCAACCGTCGTCTCGCCGAGGATCCGCGCGCCGAACCGGCTGCCGATGAAGGACTCGTTGACGATCTCCTGGCCCACGGCCAGGTTGCCCCGGGCGTACTGCTGCGCCAGCCGCGCGCTCGTGCCGGTGCCGCAGGGAGACCGGTCGAACCAGCCCGGGTGGATCGCCATGGCATGCCGCCCGTGCAACGGCGTCGAGTCGGGCGCCTCGAGATAGACGTGGTGGCACACGTCGATGTCGGGCCGCTCCGGGTGGACGACGGGGTGCTGCTCGTTGATCGCGTCCATGATCGCCAGCCCGGCCTCGAGCAGCCGGGCCTTGGCGCTGCGCTCGAACGGCAGCCCGAGGTCGGCCAGCCTGACGAAGGCGTAGAAGTTGCCGCCGTAGGCGATGTCGTACCGGACCGCCCCGAAGCCCGGGACGTCCACGACCTGGTCGAGGGCGTGACAGTAGGACGGCACGTTGGCCAGGGTCACGGAGGTGGCCGCACCCTCGGACACCGCGACCCGGGCGACCACGAGCCCGGCCGGGGTGTCCAGCCGGATGACCGTCTCCGGCTCGGTCACCTCCACCATGCCGGTCTCGACGAGCACCGTCGCCACGCCGATGGTCCCGTGCCCGCACATCGGCAGGCACCCGGACACCTCGATGAACAGGACCCCGTGGTCGGCGTCCGGCCGCGTCGGGGGCTGCAGGACAGCCCCGGACATCGAGGAGTGGCCGCGCGGCTCGCACATCAGCAGGGTGCGCAGGTCGTCGCGCTCGGCCATGAACCGGAGCCGGCGCTCGGCCATGGTGCTCCCGGGCAGGACGCCGATCCCGCCGGTGACGACGCGGGTCGGCATCCCCTCGGTGTGGGAGTCGACGGCGTGGAACAGCTTGCGGCTGCGCATCGTGGGCCGGCCCGCCGGTCAGTCGAGACCGGCGTCGATGACCGCCTGCGTCGCCTCGCGGACGACCTTCTCCTGCTCGGCCGTGAGCGGCAGCCGCGGTGGGCGACAGGCCCCGCCGATGCGGCCGATCATGTCCTGCCCGAGCTTGATCGCCTGGATGAACTCGGTCCTGGAGTCCCACCGCAGCACCGGGTGCAGCCGGCGGTAGAGCGGCAGCGCCGTCTCCACGTCGCGGGCCACCGACGCGCGGAACAGCTCGATGCACGCCTTCGGGAAGACCTGGGGGTAGCCGGCGACCCAGCCCTTCGCGCCCGCGATGCCGACCTCCAGGACGGTGTCGTCGGTGCCGATCATCAGGTCGATGCCCGGGGCCAGCTCGCTGAGCTCGTAGCACCGGCGGACGTCACCGGAGAACTCCTTGACCCCGACGATCAGGCCCTCCTCGTAGAGCTTGGCGAGCAGCGGCGGCGTCAGGTCGACCTTGGTGTCGATCGGGTTGTTGTACGCGGTGACCGGCAGCCCGGCGCTCGCGACCAGCTCGAAGTGCGCCAGCACGGAGCGCTCGTCGGCGCGGTACGCGTTCGGGGGCAGGCCCATGACGGCCTTGGCCCCGAGGTCCTTGGCGGCCTGCGCGTGCCGCTTGGACTCGCGGCCGCTGTACGCTCCGACGCCCGGCATGACGACGAAGTCCTCGCCGCCGGCCTCGACCGCCGCTCGGACGACGCTGTCGCGCTCCTCCCAGGACAGCGACTGGTACTCGCCCAGCGAGCCGTTCGGCGCGACGCCGTCGAGGCCCTGCTCCTTGAGCCAGGCCACGTTGTCCTTGTACGCGCCGAGGTCGATCTCGCCGTCGGCGTCGAACTGCAGGCTCGTGGCGACGAGGATGCCGTGCCAGGGCTTCTTGGCGGTGTCGGTCATGGGTCACTCCTGGGGATGAGGGTGGGATCGGGGTGGGGGTGGGGTATGCCGCTGGGCCCGGTCGCGCGCAGCCCTCCGGTCGGTGCGTGGACCCTCTGGCGCAGATCGAGCCAGTGCAATGTTACATTGCATTGGTCCGGACGTCACGCCGGGATCCGCGACCGCTGCCGGCCCGGGACTCAGGCCCGGTAGTCCAGGCGGGTCATCATGCCGGCGTCCATGTGGTAGCCGTTGTGGCAGTGCAGCATCCAGTACCCGGGGTTGTCGGCCTGCACCTCGACGGCCACCGAGCGCATCGGCAGCACCACCACGGTGTCCTTGCGCGGGCCCGGCCGGCCGTCGGCACGGGCGACCTGGAAGGTGTGGCCGTGCAGGTGCATCGGGTGCCACATCATGGTGTGGTTGGTGAAGCCCAGCCGGGCCCGCTGCCCCTGGCTGATGCCGAGGGGCTGCATCCGGTCGAAGGCCCGCCCGTTGATGGTCCACCGGTAGCTGGTCATGTCCCCGCCGAGCACGGCGGGCAGCGTGCGGTCGACGTCCCGCCTCGGCAGGGCCACCGCCTCGTCGGCGGTGAACACCTCGACCGTGCCGACCCGCCCGTCGAGCTCCGCGGGGCGCAGCGACTCCGCGGGGACCTGCCCCGCGCCGGTGCGCAGCAGGGCGCGAGCGGCAGTCCCGGCCTTGCCCTCGGGCGCTGCGACCAGGGGGAACACGCCGTCGCCGGCGGTCACGGTCACGTCGTAGCGTTCGCCCATCCCCAGCAACAGGGCGTCGACCTGCCGCGGCTGCACGGGGTACCCGTCGGTGTGCGTCACGGTCATCGAGTGGCCGGCCAGCGCGACCCGGAAGGCGGTGTCGGCACCGGCGTTGACGACCCGGATCCGGATCCGCTGACCGGGCCGGGCCCGGAACGTGGTGGGCGCCGCCGGGATCCGGCCGTTGACCAGGTAGTACGGGTAGCTCACGTCGCCGGCGTCGCCGCCGAGCAGGTCACTGCCGGCTCCCGCGGCGCCCATGCCGGGCATGCCGGCCATCCCGTCCGGGCCGGTCCCGCCCGGGCCGGGCGAGCCGTGGCCCGTCGACCCCATGCCGCGGTGCTCCGTGCCACCCATCCCCATGCCACCCATCCCCATGCCACCCATCCCGGACATGCCGCCGCCCTGCCGGAGGGTGTCGAACACCTGCGCGGGGCTTGGCCCCACCCCGTCGGTCCAGTCGTCGAGGACCACGACCCACTCCTCGTCGTGGTCGCCCGGCTCGCTCGGGTCGTCGACGATGACCGGCAGGTAGAGCCCGTGGTCGGTCATCCCGATGCCGACGTGGGGGTGGGCCCAGTAGGTGCCCGGGTCGGGCACGGAGAACCGGTAGGTGAACGCGGCACCGGCCGCGATGTTCGCGGTGGCCGGCGGCGCACCGTCCATGTCGTTGCGCAGGGCGATGCCGTGCCAGTGCACCGAGGTGGCCTGGCCGAGCCCGTTGCGGACGGTCACGGCCAGCTGGTCCCCGACCGAGGCGCGGATCGTCGGGCCGGGGACGGCGTCGCCGTACGCCAGGGTGGCAACCACCGGACCGCCCAGGTCGATCCGCGTGCGCTGGGCCGCCAGGGTGTAGCGGCGCGTGCGGCCGGTGTGCGGTCGGGCCGCCTCCCGCTGCTCGATCGCCGTCGTCAGGTCGCTGGGAAGCATGGTCGACGTCCCTCCGGAGGCTGCCTCGGGGCTCGTGGTGCAGCCGCTCAGCACCATCCCGGCCACGGCGACACCGGCGGCCGACAGGACCGTGCGCCGGGCCAGGTCCGGCTGCTGCGGCCCGCCGGGCCCCGGGCACCCGCCACGAACCATCACGTCCCGAGCGTCCCACACTTCCCGGAGGTCGACCCCGCCCCGGCCGACCCGGCGAGGGTCCCCAGGGGGACGGGCGCCGCGACCAGGCGCTCGACCGGCGGGCCGGGGCACCCCGACGAGAGCAGCGCTGCCGGGTAGCCGCAGACCCGGCCCTGGCACCACCCCATGCCGGCGCGGGTCAGCTGCTTGACCTGGCGCGCGTCGTGGGCACCCCGGTCGTCGATGGCCGCCCGGACCGCGCCGTAGGGCACCTCCTCGCACCGGCACACCACCGTGTCGGCCGTGAGCCGGTCGGCCCAGCCGGCCGGGACCGGGTAGGCGCGCCGGACGGCCGCCGCGAAGGCCCGCTGGCGGGCGACGAGCCGCCGGGCGAGCCCGACGGCCCGGTCGGGCACCTCGCCGTCCGTGAGGTCCGCGACGACCGCGGCACCGGCGAGCCGGCCCTCGGCGACCGCGAGGGCCGCCCCGCCGACCCCGCACACCTCGCCGGCGGCGTAGACGCCGGGCCGGCTGGTGCGCTGTCCGGGGTCGACCGCGACCACGGCCGTCCCGGCCCCGTCGTCGGCCAGCTCGACCCCGAGAGTCACCGCGAGGTCGAGCTGGGGGGTGAAGCCCCAGCCCACCCCGACGGCGTCGACGGCCACCCGCTGCTCGCTGCCCGGCACGGGGTGGCCGGACCGGTCCACGTGCGCCACGGTGACCGCCTCGACGCGGTCCGCACCGTGCGCCGCGACGACCATCCGGCGGGTCCGGACCGGCACGCGATGGCGCAGCAGCGTCGCCGCGTAGCCGGCGCCCTCGCCGAGCTTGCCGGGGTTGCGGGCCACCGCCCGCGCCTCGCGCAGCCAGCGGCCCGGGCGGTTCGCCTCGTAGACCCCGACGACGGTGCTGCCGTGCCGGGCCAGCCCGGCGGCGACGGGCAGCAGGAACGGTCCGCTGCCGCCGACCGCCACGCGCCGGCCCGCCGTCACCCCACCCGACTTGAGCAGGGCCTGCAGCCCCCCGGCGGTCAGCACCCCGGGCAGGTCCCACCCCGGGAAGGGCAGCGCGCGGTCGTAGGCTCCCGTCGCGACCAGCACGGCGCGCGCCGCCGTCGTGGACCCGGTCACCTGCCCGGGGCCACGGCTGCGGTCGACGGTGTGGGCGGCATACCCCCCGCCCCCGGGCACCACGGCCCACACGTGCCGTTGCGCCCGGAGCTGCAGGCGCCCCTGCGCCCGGCCCTGCTCGACCCGGCGCAACAGCCCGGCGAGGGTCGCGCGGTCGTGGTGCAGGTCGGCCAGCTCGGCGGGCTCGAGCGCGTCCGGGCCGCCCGCCGGCCCCGGCTGCCGCCAGTACTGTCCACCGGGCCCGTGCCCGGCGTCGAGGATCGTGACGGACAGCGGGGAGTGCTCGAGCACCGTGACGGCGCAGGCGAGCCCGGCCGGGCCGGCGCCGACGACGAGCAGGTCAGTCGGGCTCATGGCCGGTCCCGTCCTGGGTCGTCACGGTCATGCCGGGCTCGGCGAGCACGAGGCAGGCCCGCTGGTTCGGCTCTCCCCCGACGGTGACGAGACAGTCGTAGCAGACCCCGATCCCGCAGAACATCCCGCGTCGCGCGCCGCGCACCCGGGTGGTGCGCCAGGCCGGGCGCCCGGCCGCGACCAGCGCGGCGCCGACGGTCTGTCCGGGCCGGAACACGACGCCGACCCCGTCGAACTCGAACGTGCTCATGGCTCGGCCCTCCTCATGGCTGTTCCTCGCCCCCGGCGGTGACGAAACGGTCCGGCAGCAGCGCGGCCCACTCCCCGGCCGTCTCGGGCGCCAGCGCGCCGGTGACGTAGTCGGCGACGAGTCGGGCGGTGCCGGCCGCCAGCCCGATCCCGGCACCCTCGTGGCCGCAGGCGTGGATGACGCCGGGCACCCGCGGGTCGGGCCCGACGACCGGCAGGTGGTCCGGGCAGTAGGGTCGGAAGCCGCGGTACACGCGCAGCAGGTGCACGCGCGCGAGGAACGGGAAGAGCGCGACGGCCTGCCTGGCCAGCGTCTCGACGACGGGTGCGGACAGGGCCGCGTCGTAGCCGACGCGTTCCCGGCTCGCCCCGATCAGGATCGTCCCCCCGCGGGTGCCCTCGACCACGCAGGACGTCTCGAGCCCGGCTTCGGAGGACTCGACGTTCGCCACGTAGTCGGCGGAGTAGACCTTGTGCCGCACCAGGGGCGGCAGCGGCTCGGTGACCAGGACGAACCCGCGCCGCGGCAGGACGGGCACCGGCGCCCCGAGCCGCGCGCTCACGGTGCCGCCCCACGTGCCGGTCGCGTTGACCACGACGTCCGCCTCGACGACGTCACCGCTCGCCGTGCGTATGCCGCTCACCGACCCGTCGTGGTCCGTGACCGCGGCTGCCACGTCCGTGTCACCACGGAAGCCGGCTCCCCGGTCCAGCGCGGCGGCGAGCAGCTCCGCGGCGGCCAGCACCGGCTGGACCTGCATGTCCTCGGGGTAGTGGACGGCACCGGCGAGCCCGGTGGCCAGGTGCGGCTCGAGGGTCCGGGGGTCGGTGACGTCGAGGGCGGTCACCCCGGCCGCCCGCTGCGCGTCGGCGAAGCCCTGCAGCGCGGCGAGACCGGAGGGGGACGCGGCGACGACCAGGCCGCCCTTCTCCTCGAGCTCGATGCGCGCCCGGCCGAGGAGGTCGCCGACCTCGAGCCAGGCCCGCCGGGAGAGCCGGGCCAGGGCGAGCTCCGCGCCGGGCCCCTTGTCGGACACGAGGATGTTGCCCTCGCCGCGGCTCGTGGTGCCGGAGCCGACGGAGTTGCGGTCGACGACGACGACCTCGATCCCGCGGCGCGTCAGGGCCTCCGCGCAGGCCGACCCGACGATCCCGGCACCGATGACGACCGCCGTGGTCACGGTGTCCACCGGCGGCTTCGGCATCGTCGCATAGTGTGTAATGTTACACATTACTGGATGTCGCGAGATGCCTCCTGCCGAGGCGCTCGGGACCCTGCTCGCCGCCACCTGCAACCGGACCGCAAGGAGAGCCATGACAGCCACCGGACAGGCGATCATCGCCGGCGTACCCACATCGGGCACCGCGGGGGTCTTCCGCGCCGTGGACCCGTCGACCGGCGAGCCGATCGGACCGCAGGTGAGCGCGCTGACCACTGCCGAGCTCGGCGCGGCCACCGCCGCGGCGGCCGCGGCCTTCCCGGCCTACCGGGCCACGTCGCCGCAGGACCGGGCCGGCTTCCTCGATGCCATCGCCGAGCAGATCGAGGCCGTCGGGGACGAGCTGGTCGAGACGGCCATGGCCGAGTCGGGCCTGCCGGCCGTCCGGGTGCAGGGCGAGCGGGCCCGCACCTGCGGCCAGCTGCGCGCCTTCGCCCGCGTCGTCCGGCAGGGCGACCACCTCGGGGTCCGGGTCGACCCCGCGCTCCCCCGGCGTGAGCCGCTGCCCAGACCGGACCTGCGGATGCGCCAGGTCCCGATCGGTCCGGTCGCCGTGTTCGGCGCGAGCAACTTCCCGCTCGCCTTCTCCACCGCCGGCGGTGACACCGCCTCGGCCCTGGCCGCCGGCTGCCCGGTCGTCGTCAAGGGTCACAACGCGCACCCGGCCACGGCCGAGCTCGTCGGTCGGGCGATCGCCCGGGCCGCCGAGCAGACCGGCATGCCCGCCGGGGTCTTCTCCCTGGTGTTCGGCACCGGCAACGAGATCGGCACCGCCCTGGTGACGGACCCGGCCATCCAGGGCGTCGGCTTCACCGGCTCCCGGGGTGGCGGGCTCGCCCTCGTCGAGGCGGCCGCGCGCCGTCCCCAGCCGATCCCGGTCTACGCCGAGATGTCCTCGGTCAACCCGGTCGTCGTCCTGCCGGGCGCGCTCGGCGGCGACCTTGCCGCGCTCGCCACCGGCTACGTGACCTCGCTGACGAACGGGGCCGGGCAGTTCTGCACGAATCCCGGCCTGCTGTTCCTGCCCACCGGCGCGCTCGGCGACCGCTTCCTCGACGCGGTCGGCGCAGCGGTGCGCGCCAGCGCCGGCCAGACCATGCTGACGCCGCAGATCCGGGCGCACTTCGACGAGCGCGCCGCCTACCTGGCCGGCGCCCCTGCCGTCACGGTCGTGGCGACCGGCAGCCCGGGCGACTCGGCAAACGCGCCGGCGCCGACGGTCTTCGCCACCGGGCTCGCCGACTTCGTGGCGCAGGAGGAGCTGGCCGAGGAGGTCTTCGGAGCGGCCGGGCTGGTGATCCGGTACGCCGACATCGGTTCGCTGGCCCGGGCGCTGAGCGGGCTGGAGGGCCAGCTGACCGCCACCATCCACGGCACGGACGCCGACCTGGACAGTGCCCGCACCCTCCTGCCGGTCCTCGAGACCCGGGCCGGGCGCATCCTGTGGGGCGGCTGGCCCACCGGTGTGGAGGTCAGCGAGGCGATGGTCCACGGTGGCCCGTACCCCGCGACCTCCGACCCGCGCACGACCTCGGTCGGCACCCTGGCCATCGAGCGGTGGCAGCGCCCGGTGTGCTACCAGGACCTGCCCGCGCAGCTGCTACCCGAGCCCGTGCGCGACGACAACCCCTGGCGGCTGGTGCGCCGGGTCGACGGCACCCTGCAGCTGCCCTGATCCTGTCGTCCAGGACTCCGACGACTCGGCGGGACCGGGCCGGTCCCGTCCGCATCGGCCCCCGGTCCCCTACCGGCGGCGCAGCCGCGGTCCGGACCCGGCTCGCGGGGCCGCGGTCCGGGCCCGGCCGGCGTGGCCTACGGGTCGCCGTCCCGGGTGGCGCGCGGCGCCGGCACCATGAGGACCGGCACCGGCGCGGACCGCAGGATCTTCGATGCCCGGGACCCGAGGAAGAGCCGGGCGGCTCGAGCGGCCGAGCTCGGTCCGAGGACGAGCAGGTCGCCGTCGCTCCAGGGCACGTCCCGGATCGCCTCGCGCCAGGAGAGTCCCACCCCGACAGCGAGGGGGCATACCGACCCGTCGCCCAAGGTGGCGGTCGTCGCGGCCAACCGGGTCTCGAGGGCGGCCTTCGTCCGAGCCGCCCACTCGTCGACGACGACGTCGTCTGCGGACGGCTCGATCGTCCCGAAGAGCCGCTGGGGCGGCCGGACCAGCAACGACACGGCCCGTAGGTCCGCCCCGACCGACTGCGCGAGCTGCGCGCCCGCCGCCACCACGTGCGCCCCCCGCTCGGATCCCGCGTAACCGATGCTGACCCGCCGGATCCGCGCGGCGGGACCCGAGCGGAACCCGCGCGGGGCGAGGGCCAGCGGCAGCGGCGCAGCGTGCACGAGACGGTCGACGATGCTGCCGAGCGAGATCCGGCCGAGCGATCCCTTGCTCGACGAGCCGAGGACCAGGGCCGAGGCGCCGGCGTCGGCGGCCGACTCGAGCAGCCCGGTCGGGATGGACGAGGCGTGCCGCACCTGAAAGCTCGCCTCGACGTCCGGCTGGACAGCGGCCCGGGCGCCGTCGAGGACGGACTCGCCCCACTGGGTGAGCGGACCGACGCGGTCGCCGTCGACGAGGTCCGAGACCCCGGCGATGTTCGGGCTCGCCAGTACGACGGTCACGACCAGCGGCTCACGCAGGGAGCGCGCCAGCACGCCGGCCAGCTCGAGGGCCGAGACTCCGCTCTCCTGCGTGGTGTAGCCGACGACGATCGCCATGGCTCAGCCGGATGCCACGAGCGAGGCGGCCTCGATGTGGCTGACCGGGACGCCGAGCTCGCCCGCCCGGTCGACGACCTCGAAGCGCTGCCAGACCGAGTCCGACACCGGGAGCGTCACCACGAGGATCTGGTCGGGACGGAACTCCTGCACCGCTGTCTGCAGCGCGCGCAGCGGGCGGTAGTCGCCCAGACTGCCGGTGGCATCGAGGTGGTGCGCCGACAGGGCCGCGAGGGTCCGGTCCAACCGCGCCTGCGCGGCCGCGACCGTCGCGTCCCGGATCGACAGCGCGCCGTGGGTCCACGCCGTCCCGGTCTCCACGGGGCTGGCCGGTACGCAGACGTAGTACGTCGCCTTGCCCGTGGTGTCGATCCGCTTCAGCTCGTCGAGCAGCTCGTGGGCCTCCAGGGTCTGGTTGGCCAGGACGAGCACGCGACGCGCCTGGCCGGTCGGCGCGGGCTCGACCCTCGCCGGCAGCCGGGCGATCCGGACCCGGTTGAGGAAGAAGAGGACGATGACCACGGCCCACGACAGGAGGCTGAGCACCAGCTGGATGCGTACGTCCGCGGTCATGCCCATCTGGGCCAGGACCAGGACGATGCCCAGAGCCGTGATCCCCGAGAGCACCGGGAAGAACCACATCTTCACCTTGAGCGTGGAGCTGTCCGCCCGGTAGCGCAGCACGATCTGGGAGATGGCGATGAGCAGGTAGACGAACAGGATGACCGCGCCGGACGAGTTGAGCAGGAAGGAGAACACGGTGTCCGGCGAGACGGCCGCCATGATCACGGCCAGGAACCCGACGACCGAGGAGGTGAGGATGGCGACCATCGGCACGCCCCGCGAGTTGACCGACACCATCGACGCGGGCGCCTCGCGACGGGCCGCCAGGACGAAGAGCATCCGCGAGGCGGTGTAGAGGCCGGAGTTCAGACAGGACAGCACCGCGGTGAGCACGATCGCATTCATCACGTCGTCGGCGTACGGGATGCCCATCCGCTCGAACGCCGCGACATAGGGCGAGGCCTGGAGCTCCGGCGAGTTCCACGGCAGGATCACGGACAGCAGGAAGATCGAGCCGACGAAGAAGATCGCGATCCGGGTGATCACCGAGTTGGCGGCCTTGGCGACCGCACGCTCGGGGTCGTCGGACTCGGCGGCAGCGATGGTCGCGATCTCCGCACCGACCATCGAGAAGATCACCGTGACGACGCCGGCCGTGATGGCGAACGCGCCCTTGGGGAAGAAGCCGCCGTGCGCGGTGAGGTTGCTGAAGTCCAGGCTCACGTTGGGCCAGATCCCGAGCACGAAGAGAGCGCCGCAGACGAGGAAGACGATGATGGCGCCGACCTTGATGCCCGCGAACCAGAACTCGAACTCACCGAAGGACGACACGGAGATGAGGTTCGTCCCCATCATGAGGAGCATCAGCACCAGGCTCAGCCCCCAGGTCGGCACGTCCGGGAGCCAGAAGTTGAGGACCTTCGCCCCGGCAACGGCCTCGAACCCGACCACGATGACCCAGAAGTACCAGTACAGCCAGCCGACGGAGAAGCCGGCCCAGTCGCCGAGCGCCTTGCGGGCGTAGTCCGCGAACGACCCCGTCGTCGGGTCGGCCACGGCCATCTCGGCGAGCATCCGCATGACCAGGATGATCAGGATGCCGCTCAGCCCGTAGGTGAGGAACGCGCCCGGCCCGGTGTCGTGGATGACCGTGCCGGAGCCGACGAACAGGCCCGCGCCGATGACGCCGCCCATGGCGATCATGGTCAGCTGGCGCTGGTTGAGCGCCTTCTTCAGCCCGGGCTCGCCGCCGGCCATCTCAGGCCCACCGCCCGGCGACGTGCGAACTGTGCAGCAGAGCGGAGCGAGCCATGGGTGCGCCTCTCGATCTGGCGGACGCGGCAAACTGCCGGAAAACGACCCGACAAACGTAGTGCCGGAGGGAATCACCTGTCCACAGCGGCCGGGATGACCGGCTGGCCCGCTCCGGCACGACGAGGAGCAGGTCAGCCGGGGCTCGGTCAGTCGCGCAGGGCCCTGGTGTCGTGCTTGGTCTTCCACAGGCTCGCCACTGTCGTCACGCCGAGGATGACGATGATGGCGCCCAGCGAGACCGAGATCGGGATGTCCGGGACCGAGTGGACCGGCTGCCCGCCGTTGATGAACGGCAGGTTGTTCTCGTGCAGGGCATGCAGCATGAGCTTGACGCCGATGAAGCCGAGCAGCACCGCCAGGCCGATGCTGAGGTAGACCAGCCGCTTGAGCAGCCCGCCGATGAGGAAGTAGAGCTGGCGCAGCCCCATCAGCGCGAAGATGTTGGCGGTCAGGACGAGGAACGGCTCCTTGGTGAGGCCGAAGATCGCCGGTATGGAGTCGAGCGCGAAGAGCAGGTCGGTCGTGCCCAGGGCGAGGATGACGATGAGCATCGGGGTGATCAGCCGCTTGCCGTTCTCGACGATCGTCAGGCTGGTCCCGTGGAACTCGGTCGTCGCCGGGAACCTGCTCTCGACCCACTTGAGCACCCGGTTCTCCTCGAACTCGTCCTCCTCGTCGCCCCCCTTGGCGAGCTTTACGGCCGTGTAGATCAGGAACGCACCGAAGATGTAGAAGACCCACGCGAAGGCGTTGATCGCCGCGGCCCCGACGGCGATGAAGATGCCCCGCAGGACGATCGCGATGACGATGCCGGTCATCAGGGCGGACTGCTGCAGCCGGGCCGGCACCCGGAAGTTCTGCATGATCAGCAGGAAGACGAACAGGTTGTCGACCGACAGGGAGTACTCCGTCAGCCAGCCCGCGTAGAACTCGCCCGCGTACCTGCCGCCCCACTCGTACCAGACGTACAGCCCGAAGAGGATCGCGAGCGAGACGAAGAAGATCAGGTGGCGGGTCACCTCGGCCATCGACGGCACGTGTGGCCGTCGGGCGATGACCAGGACGTCCACGAGCAGGAACACGGTCAGCACGACGATGGTGACGACCCAGCCCCAGACGGGCACATTCATGAAAGGAACCTTCCGGACACGGCGGCGCAGACCGGAGGTCTCTCCCGCCCCGAAGGCGGACCGACGGCCCGGGACCGCGCGGCCGTCGGCCGCCGCCCGTGGTGACGAGCACGTCGCATTGGGGATACTCCCCTCCGTGAACGCCTGATGCTCTCATCCTCTCGTGGGTCGGCTCAAGTCGGGGCGGGCGGCGGTCCAGCCGCTGGACCTCCCCGGGGCCCGCTCAGTGGGTGGCGGCCGTCATCTGTCGCAGCTCCTTCTTCAGCTCGCTGATCTCGTCGCGCAGCCGGGCGGCAAGCTCGAAGTGCAGCTCGGCGGCGGCCTGGTGCATCTGCGTGGTGAGCTCCTGGATGAGGGCGGCGAGGTCGACGGTCGCCAGGCCGGCCGGGCGCTCGGCCAGGGCGAGCCCGGCGACCCCGACGTCGGCGGCCATCGCGCCCCGCCCGGCGCTGCTCTTGCCCCGGGACTGGATGCGACCCGAGCCGATCAGCTCCTGCGTGTCGGCGTCCTCGCGCTGGAGCAGGTCGGTGATGTCGGCGATCCGCTTGCGCAGCGGCTGCGGGTCGATGCCCATCTCGGTGTTGTAGGCGACCTGCTTGGCGCGGCGGCGGTTGGTCTCGTCGAGGGCCTGGCGCATCGACGGGGTGACCGCGTCGGCGTACATGTGCACCTGCCCGGAGACGTTGCGGGCGGCCCGGCCGATGGTCTGGATGAGGCTGCGGGTCGAGCGCAGGAACCCCTCCTTGTCGGCGTCGAGGATCGACACCAGGGAGACCTCGGGCAGGTCGAGGCCCTCGCGTAGCAGGTTGATGCCCACCAGCACGTCGAAGGTGCCGGTGCGCAGCTCGCGCAGCAGCTCGACGCGGCGCAGTGTGTCGATGTCGCTGTGCAGGTAGCGCACCCGCAGGTCCTTGTCGAGCAGGTAGTCGGTGAGGTCCTCGGCCATCTTCTTGGTCAGCGTCGTGACCAGGACCCGTTCGTTGCGCTCGACCCGGAGCCGGATCTCGTGGATCAGGTCGTCGATCTGCCCCTTCGTCGGCTTGAGCACGATCTCGGGGTCGACCAGCCCGGTGGGACGGATGATCTGCTCGACCGGCGGACCGGACCGGGCGAGCTCGTAGTCGCCGGGGGTGGCCGACAGGTAGATCGTCTGGCCGATCCGCTCGAGGAACTCCTCCCACTTCAGCGGCCGGTTGTCCATGGCGCTCGGCAGCCGGAAGCCGTGCTCGACGAGCATCCGCTTGCGGGACATGTCGCCCTCGTACATCGCGCCGATCTGCGGCACGGTCTGGTGCGACTCGTCGATGACCAGCAGGAAGTCCTCGGGGAAGTAGTCGAGCAGGCAGTTCGGGGCCGACCCGGCCGCGCGGCCGTCGATGTGCCGGGAGTAGTTCTCGATGCCGGAGCAGAAGCCGACCTGGCGCATCATCTCGATGTCGTAGGTCGTGCGCATCCGCAGCCGCTGCGACTCGAGCAGCTTGCCCTGTCGCCCGAGCTCGGCCAGCCGCTGCTCGAGCTCGGACTCGATCCCGGCGATGGCCCGCTCCATCCGCTCCGGACCGGCGACGTAGTGCGAGGCCGGGAAGACGTACATCTCCTGCTCCTCCTGGATCACCTCGCCGGTGAGCGGGTGGAGCGTGTAGATGCGCTCGACCTCGTCGCCGAAGAACTCGATGCGCACGGCGAGCTCCTCGTAGACCGGGATGATCTCGACCGTGTCGCCGCGCACCCGGAAGGTGCCGCGGGTGAAGGCGAGGTCGTTGCGCGTGTACTGCATCTCGACGAACCGGCGCAGCAGCTGGTCGCGGACGATCTCGTCGCCGACCCGGATCCGGGCCATCCGGTCGACGTACTCCTGCGGCGTGCCCAGACCGTAGATGCACGACACGGAGGCCACCACGATCACGTCGCGCCGGGTCAGCAGCGAGTTGGTCGCCGAGTGCCGCAGCCGCTCGACCTCGTCGTTGACCGAGCTGTCCTTCTCGATGTAGGTGTCGGTCTGCGGGATGTAGGCCTCGGGCTGGTAGTAGTCGTAGTAGGAGACGAAGTACTCGACGGCGTTGTGCGGCAGCAGCTCGCGGAACTCGTTGGCCAGCTGCGCGGCGAGGGTCTTGTTGGGGGCGAGCACGAGGGTGGGCCGCTGGACCTGCTCGACGAGCCACGCCGTCGTCGCGGACTTGCCGGTGCCGGTGGCGCCGAGCAGGACGATGTCATGCTCGCCCGCCTTGACCCGCCGCGCCAGCTCCGCGATGGCCTGCGGCTGGTCGCCGCTCGGCCGGTAGTCGGAGATGACCTCGAACGGGGCCACCGTGCGCTGCAGGTCGGTGGTGGGACGCATGACTCAACCGTAAGCCCGGCCACCGACAGGGCCGTCCCGGCGCGGTCCCGTCGGGACCCGCTCCCCCGGCTGCGGCGCCCAGCCGGCCGCGGCGGCCCACCTGGTGGCCCGCTGCCACGCGCCCTCGAACCACGGCTCCTTCGCCTCGGTGTAGACGTCGGTGCGCGGGTCCGCGGCGAGCAGCGCGCGCTTGTGGGCGGCATACTCGTCCCGTTCGGCGGGCAGCGCCCGCAGCCAGTCGCGGAAGAGCAGCGCGAACCGCCAGCCTTCGCCCCCCGTCCCGCGGACGTGGACGTGGACGACCTGGCCGGGGTCGCAGCCGCCGTAGTACCGCTTGGCCCACCCGGCCGGGTCGGCACCGGCCGGGTGCGGGTTGTCCGCGAGGTTTGCGGGGTCGAGCAGGTAGCCCGCCGCGCGCAGGGCCGCCGCGAACCCCGGGTGGTCGGCGTCGGCGAGACGAGGCACTCCCACCTGGATGTCGATGACGTCCTTGGCGACGAGCCCGGGCACCGCGGTCGACCCGATGTGCGTCACGTCGCAGGCCAGCCCGGTCGTCGCGAGTGCGGCGGCCAGCCGGGCCACGACACGTGCTCCGCAGGCGGCCCAGTCCGCCCGGGCGGCGACCACGGCGTTGCGATCCGGACGCCGGGTCCGTATGCCGCCCACGACGTTCGCGTCGTACGGCTCGATCCGCTCGCGCCAGAGCGCGTCCACGGCAGCCGTGAGCTCGTCCGGGGTGCCGTTGTTGTCGAGCCAGACATCGGCGGCGGCCCGGCGAGCGTCGTCGTCGGCCTGCGTGGCGATCCGGTGGCGCACGTCGGCCTCGTCGAGCCCGCGCTGCGCGACGAGGCGCTGGACCCGGGTCTCGACGTCGACGTGCACGACGACCGCCAGGTGCTCGTGCACCCAGAGCCGGCGCTCGACCAGCAGCGGCATGTCGAACACCGTCACCCGGTCGGCAGGGACGGCGGCGCGCCGCTGCGCCACCCGGGTCATGATGGCCGGGCCGGTGATCGCGTTCAGGTCCGCCAGGGCCGCGGGGTCCGGGAACACGACGGCGGCCAGGGCGCCCCGGTCGAGCGACCCGTCGGGTCGGATCACGTTGCTGCCGAACCGGTCCCGGATCGCGGTGAGCGTCGGCTCCCCCGGCTCGACGACCTCGCGGGCCACCTGGTCGGCGTCGACCACGACGGCGCCGAGCCCGGCCAGGCGCTGCGACACGCTGGACTTGCCCGACCCGATCCCGCCCGTGACCCCGACCCGCAGCACGGCCC